>NZ_FVZN01000009.1 GCF_900168685.1 Solibacillus isronensis
AAGGTGCAAGCACCAATAAAATTTCCGCTCGACTTGCATGTATTAGGCACGCCGCCAGCGTTCGTCCTGAGCCAGGATCAAACTCTCCATAAAAGTAGTTTGAAAGCTCATTTGCTTTGCTAGCGATCCAACTTCGTTAGAAATTGAAATCTATTGTTTGCTTCATTTAAGAAGCTTGTTTCATTAACGTTGCTTGTTCAGTTTTCAAGGTTCATTGTTTCGTTTGTCGCGTCATCTCTTGGCGACCTACTTATAGTATCACCCCCTTGTTATATCCGTCAACACTTTTTCATAAGTTTTTTATATAATCGCGTTTAAAACTAATTGAAAGTGGGTAGT
This sequence comes from Solibacillus isronensis, assembly GCF_900168685.1. Classification (NCBI taxonomy): domain Bacteria; kingdom Bacillati; phylum Bacillota; class Bacilli; order Caryophanales; family Caryophanaceae; genus Solibacillus; species Solibacillus isronensis. Next base: position 340 of record NZ_FVZN01000009.1, read on the forward strand.
AAAGCATGTACAAAATGTTGGTATCACTGGTTTTATGCTTATTTTTAGTTTTTATTTATTTTGATGATAAAAATAGTATTTCCCCTGTATTTCAATTAACAGAAGCCCCTGCAGTCATCACAAAAGGCCAGTTTGGGCAAAGCTTAATCATTGAGTTAAGTTATTCCCACAAAGGTTTTGAGGACTGGATTACAAATCTTCGTGAACCATATCCGCTTATATTGGCTGATAGTGACTGGTTGTTACGAAGTCCCGAATTGGTAAAGATGCTGAGGGAAAAAAATATTCGTGTCGGATTGCTTGGTTCTAATAGTGATCAATACGAAGATAAGAATCTATTAAAAAAAGAAATCGCAATCTATGAAAAAACGTTTTACAAAAAACCACTTTGGTTTGCGACCGCCGATTATAAAGTCGATACTTCCATGCAAACTGCTTTGCATGAGCAAGGTATTAATATCGTTGCTCCGACTTATACGTTTCCTATAGAAGAAAGTAAAATTCCTGAAGGTTCATTTGTAAGTATTCCTCTACATCGTGACAAGGAAGTTTCTTTTGAAGGTATTAATGAATTTATAAAAGCGCATAAATTTGTATCTATTGAACAAAATATATTTGGCTATGAAATTTCTACGAAGCGTTATCCTTAAGTTTGAGGAATCTACTATATAACTAAAAAAGGGCTGACACGAAATTTTTCAATTCTGTGATCGCCCTTTTTTTATGCTTTTACAGTTTTAGTTGTTTCTTTTCGTGCTTTGCGACGCTCTTCCAATCGTTTTCGATCTTCTTCTGATTGTGCATTGTATTTTGGCAGCATTAAAATTTGGTATGCATTAACGGCTACTAATGGGAATAATAATAGTGCAACATATACATCAATATTATCTTGTCTTCCCATTAAAGCAATAATCCATTCCAAAGATGTAATAACAATCATGAAAAACAATGTTGAAATCAACACATGCGGTTTTTGCGTCATTTTGATTTTTTTAATTGCTGTCCATATAGCAACACCGACTAGCACTGCAAGCAAGAAGCCATAAAATATCCAGTCTCCAGCCGCATTTGCTCCTGGTGCAAAACGGAAAACAATAATATCCACTAAGACGATAATTATTAATAATATTTGAATCCAATTCCAAAGTGTTAACGTTCTAAATATATTGACCCCGACTTGATGTAGTGTTAAATAAGCGAAAAAGCCTGCTTGTGCCATTACACTCATCGTCATCCCTAATACGATATTCCAAACTACCGCAGCAAGAAATTCTGAGATTTCCCCATTCGCTAAGTATGGCTGGTAAAAGTCCCAACGAATAATTAACGAGGCAACTGCATTAACTAAACCACCGATTACCAATGCCCAAAAAGCAAATTTCACCCAGTTCCGTATCGTCACGAACAAATTCCCCCATTTTTTAATATATCTTGTATATTTTATCAATTCGATGTCAAAAAAGCGACCTCTCTTAAAAGATGTTACATATAATTTGTAAAATTGTGAACAATAAGCGAAAGCGCATAAATGAAGAAAGGTCGTGATAAAAGTGAAACGATTAATCATACTAGCCTTTTCCCTCATTCTCCTTGCCGGTTGTAATGATGCTAAATCGACGACAATGTCCTATGATGAAGTAAAGAAAATTATGGTCGATGCCATTCAAACAGAGGATGGGAAAAAAGCAATTCGCCAAATGTTTGAAGATAAGGATTTCCGGGAGTTGCTTATTTTAAATACTGAAGAAGTTAAGAAAGCGACCGAGGAGACAATGTTGTCAAAAGAGGCAATGGATTTTTGGATTAAAACATTTGAAGACCCGAAATTCAAAGAAACATTTGCTAAAAGTATGCAGGATCAGCAGGAAGATTTAATGAAAAACTTACTGAACGACGCCAGCTACCAAGAATCTTTAACGTCTTTCTTCGGCCAGCCGGATATGCAAAAACAGCTTGAAAGCATAATGAAAGGTGCCGTCATGCGAAAAGAGCTGGAAAAAATCGTAATGGAAACAATCGAAAATCCGCTTATGCAGACAAAATGGCAGGAGCTGATTAAGAAGAGCGGTGAAGCTTCATCCGAATCTGGTTCTGGTTCTGGATCTGAATCCGGTTCAGGGAAGGATAGCGGCGGCGGTAAAGGCAGCGGTGGAGGATAAAAAAAGAACCAGTCGTCTCATTGGGACAACTGGTTGTTTTTTGTTATTTATTTAACTCTGAAATAATTTCTTCAGCGATTTGCAGATAGATTTTACCTGTCGGGTGGTTTTCTGCATAGACAGATGGTGCGAAGTCTTCTTCTGTCCAATCTGGTTGTCCTAACGGAATTTGACCAAGTAATTTTGTGCGCAATTCATCAGCCAGCTTCGGACCGCCACCTTGACCAAATACGAACTCTTTTTCCCCTGATTTGCTTTCATACCAAGCCATATTCTCAATAACACCAAGGATCTCATGATTGGTTTGTAATGCCATCGCACCAGCACGGGCTGCTACGAAAGCGGCTGTCGGGTGAGGTGTTGTCACAACAATCTCTTTTGAAGACGGCAGCATTTGGTGAATATCCAGTGCTACGTCTCCTGTTCCTGGTGGTAAATCCAATAGTAAGTAGTCTAAATCGCCCCACTCTACATCGCGGAAGAACTGGTCCAATACTTTCCCAAGCATAGGTCCGCGCCATACGATAGGTGCATTGTTTTCAACGAAGAATCCCATAGAGATAACTTTTACACCAAGGCGTTCCACCGGATAAATACGGTCATCTTTTACGACCGGCATTTCTGTTACGCCCATCATGTCCGGTACAGAGAAACCATAAATATCAGCATCGATTAAACCGACTTTTTTGCCTAGGCGTGCTAGTGCAACTGCCATATTTACAGATACCGTTGATTTCCCTACCCCGCCTTTACCTGATGCAATTGAAATAAATTGTACGCTTGATAAAGGTGATAAAATATCTTGTGCTTCTGCTTCCGTCGCTTGTCCACGGAATGATTGCAGTACTTCTGCCGGTAATTCTTCAAAACGAATTCCAACTGAAGCCGCGCCATTTTCTTTTAGCACTTCGACAATTTTCATTTGAAGCGTCATTTGTTCAGGCGTATTAGTTTTTGCAATTGCAATACGAACACTCACATGCGCTTTTTCTGCTTTAATCGAAACGTTTGTTACACCTTTAGTTTCTGCTAGTGATTTATGTAAAAACGGATCTTGTAGTTTTCCTAATAGTTCTCGGACTTGTTCCTCATTTAACATATCAAACACTCCCCTGAATGAAATTACAATTGTTAGTATATCATAATCGATTCGTATTGTTATTACATGTTGCCTACTCGTATTTTACGTGAATATAATTTTCAATGCCGCGCGCAATCGCAAATGCCATTTTTTCCTGATAGCTGTCATTTGCCAGTAAATCACGCTCTTCCTCATTGCTTAAAAAACCTGTTTCTACTAATACAGCCGGTTTTTCAACTTTCTTTAATAAATAAACATTTTTAATCGCCAGTGCTTCGCGTTCCGTATTTTCCATCGTCTCTCGAATTGATTGCTGAACAGCCTGTGCGAGTGCCGCACTTTTCTCATTTCCAGTCTGATGGTAAAACACTTGCGCCCCTCTCCACTTGCTATTTGGGATTGCATTTGCATGAATCGTAATGAATAGATCCGGTTCATGTGAATCTACTAACGTTTCACGTAAAAAAATGTCCTGTTTTTTACGCTCACGAAGTGTTGGAAATGTCTCACTTGGTGCATGTTCACTTAATACATCCCCATCTGTTGAACGTGTTAATACTACTTCTGCCCCTAAACGTGTCAATTGACGAGCTACTTTTTTTGTAATTGCCAGTGTCACATCTTTTTCGATTACCTCTCCATTTGAAGCACCACCATCAACCCCTCCATGACCAGCATCTAATACAATTTTTACCCCACCTAATGGCTCGGGTAAAAAAAATCGCCGGTCGGATGCGTTCGTTTCATATACAACGACAAGCATCGAACAAAAAATTACGAATATGAGTGCAAGCCAACGTCTCAAAAAAAACACCGTCCTTTTTGCCTACTATACGCAAAAGGACGGTGGAATATTCACCTTATCATTGAGACAAAAGCTGACGCTGTAATGTTGCATAAAAACCTTGTTCATCCATTAAAGAATCATGATTTCCTTGTTCTAAAATCCGGCCATCTTTAATGACAAGGATCTGGTCTGCATTTTCAATCGTTTTAAGACGGTGTGCAATGACAAAGCTCGTACGCCCTTCCATCAAATTGTTCAAACCTTTTTGAATATGCACTTCTGTCATCGTATCAACACTTGAAGTTGCTTCATCTAAAATTAAGATGTCCGGGTCTTCTAGAATGGCACGGGCAATCGCTATAAGCTGACGCTGCCCCTGACTTAAATTTAAGCCCCCGCTTGTCAGCACAGTATCGTACTGTTCAGGCAAATACTTGATAAAATTATGTGCATATGCAATTTTTGCCGCTTGTTCAACTTCATCATCCGTTGCATGGAGCTTACCAAAACGGATATTCTCTCGTACTGTTCCTGAAAACAAGTACGTATCCTGCAGTACGACTCCGACATGATCACGCACATTCGTCATCTTGTAATGTTCAATTGGTTCGCCGTCCAATAAGATTCTGCCACCTGTCGCATCATAAAATCGGGTTAACAGCTGAATGATTGTCGTCTTCCCTGAACCAGTCGGACCAACTATAGCAATTGTCTCACCTGCTTTTGCTTCAAAATCAATTCCGTGTAATACAGTCTTGCCCGTTTCATAGGCAAACTGAACGTTTTCGAATTTTACATCACCACTATACTGTTCTTTCGCTGTTGCATTTTCAATATCCGCTACTTCTTTTGCTTCATCCAATATTTCAAAAACACGTTCGGAACCCGCAACGGCGGATTGGAACGTATTGAGCAAGTTCGACAGCTGATTGATTGGTCGGAAAAACTGGCGGGTATACGTAACAAATGATGCGATTACTCCGATTGTAAGTCCGCTTGTTACAGCCATGATTGCACCAACACCTATTACAAGACTTAAACCCAAGTTGTTCATAAAATTATTGATTGGACCCATGAATCCAGAAATAATATCGGCTCGCATTGCTGAACCGCGCAATCGCTCATTGGCTTCTTTAAACTCCGCGAGTGTTGATTTTTCCTGACCGAAAAGCGTAATAATATCCGCGTTCGAAATGGTTTCTTCAATATAACCATTCAAATTGCCCAAATCCCGTTGACGTGCCTTGTAGTTCACGCTGCTTCGTTTAATGATCTGCTTTGTCGCAAAAACGATGAGCGGAATAATGATGAGCGTTACTAGCGCTAATCGCCAATCTAAATAAAAGAGTGCAAAGGCTGTTCCGACAATCGTTAAAAAACTCGAAACAATTTGTATGACACTTTGTGACAAAGCCGCATTTAAATTTTCGATATCATTTGTCATTCTGCTCATTAAATCGCCCTGCTGTCTTTTATCGTAAAACGCGAGCGGCAATGACTGGTACTGCTCAAACAGCTGTTGTCGCAACCGGCGAATCGTCTTCTGTGAAACACGAATCATGACAAAGGTTTGAAGCCAAGTAAGTAACGACGACGCAATATAGACACCGGCTAAAATAAGTGCCATCCGAATCGCTCCTGGAACATCGAGCTTCACAATATAATCATCGATTGTTTTCCCGATTAAAAATGGGCCGACTAAGCTTAATAATGTACTAATAATAACGAAAATGACAACACTGATCAGTTCTACCTTTTGTATGCGTAAATAACTCCAAATACGAAGCAATGTTTCTTTTTGATTTTTTGGCTTCACAACCGGACCTGTAAAGCGCCCACCTGGATGCCTCATTGGTACAGGCGGTTCCCCTTGTTGTTTATTCACTTAAGGTCACCCCTTTTTCTGCCTGTGTTCTTGCCATCTCTTGATACAATGGGCTTTCCTGCAATAATTGCTCATGTGTTCCCCCTGCGGCAATTTTCCCGTCATCCATTACGAGTATTTGATCGGCATGACGAATGGAGGAAATTTTAGACGAGACAATGACTTTTGTGGCATCACTAAATTCTTCCTCAATCGCCCGTTGAATCGTTTTTTCAGAAATACTGTCAACCGCACTTGTCACATCATCCAAAATTAAAATACTCGGTTTCCGGATAAAGGATCTCGCCATTGCCAAACGCTGCTTTTGCCCACCTGACAAGTTTGTTGCCCCTTGTGTGAGCAAGTGTTCTGTCCCTGCATCCAGTTTATCGACAAACTCCTTCGCATTTGCTGATTGCAATGCCTGCAAAATTTCCTCTGCCGTTGCATCGGATTTGCCGTAGCGTAAGTTGCCGGCAATCGTTTTCGAGAACAATGTGGCTTTTTGCGGCGAAAAACCGAGCGACTGGCGTAAATGTTCCAATGAATAGTTCCCGATGGGTATCCCGTCAATTTTTACGATACCACTGTCAGGATCAAACAAGCGCGGAATCATTTTAACCAATGTCGATTTCCCGCTACCTGTCATTCCGATAATGCCGAGCGTTTCTCCCGCATTCACGTGGAAGCTAATGTTCTTCAATACCGATTCTGTTTCTTTTAAATAAGAAAAGCTTACATTTTCGAAACTTATACTTCCTTGAATTTCTTTCGTCTCTGGTTCTGAAGGACTCGCTAGGTCTGTTTTCTCTTCCAGCACTTCTACGATTCGCCCTGCGCTTGGTATCGCACGTGCCAGCTGTACAAGTACCATTGAAGAACTCATCAGCCCCTGCATGACCATCATTAAATAGTTGATAAAGGCTAGAATAACCCCCACTTGTAAAGTATTGTTATCTACTTTGATGGCACCCATCCAAAGTGCTGCTACAATACCTAAGTTCACGACAAACATCGTAAGTGGTGCAAGTACGCCTATAATTTGATCGGCTGCCATACTGCGCTTCATCAGCTGTGTGTTCACACCGGTAAACTGCTCAATTTGATGATTTTTCCGGTTGTAAGCCTTGATGACCCGAATACCTGCCAAGTTTTCCTGGACTTTCGTATTTACAACATCGACCACCTTTTGCACTTTATGAAAAAGCCTGCCGGATAGTGCCGTAAAATAGTACATGCAAAATGCCAAAATCGGCACAACGACCAACAAAATCGGAAATAACTCGCGCGCTGTAATAAAGACAATGACAATGGCCCCGATAAACATCATCGGTCCACGGACAAATATTTTTAATAACATCGTCAGTGCACGCTGAAGCATTTCCATATCACTTGTTAAATTCGTAACAAGCTTTCCTAGCGTAAATTTATCTTTACTGCTATTTGAAAAGTACGTAATCGTTTCATATAAATCCTGACGGAGATCGGTTGAGAAGTTAACGGCCGTCCGCGATGCGTAAATCGAACACCCTACCCCGCCGATTAAGCCGATTACGGATGTCGCTATCATTAAGCCAAACATTTTCACAATATATGACGTATCATTTTGAGCAATCCCCTCATCGATAATGTGCTGTAATATTGTAGGCTGCAGTAAATCCATGCTTACCTCAATTACCATCATTACGGGAGCGATGATCGCAAATAGTATATATGGCTTAATATATTCTGAGAGTTTCCATACTGCCTGCATTAAACAAGTTCACTTCCTTATGTTGTGAAAAATTATTCCTCTTCTGTTGCCCGTGTTTCTTCCAAAAATTCATTCAACTGAAACAAGCCTACGAAATCATTCATAATCGCTTCGGTCGCTTTCAGTTCTCCGGCAATGACAGGATGAATCGATTGCAACTCGGCAGACTCCAGCTGTTGTTTCAATGTTGAACGTTTCGTTTCGAGTTGGCGGTAAAACTCCAGTGCACGCCCGCGCCTGAATGTTTGGGCACCCTTTGAACGGCGGTTACCATGTTCTCCTTCTCCTCGAGGTCTCCCTCTACCTTCTGATCTCATATTTTTCACCCCAACCTTTTTGAATACTATTGTATACTAATGTATACAAAATTTCTACTCTGGTTAAAGTATTTAGAAGAAGTACTTTTCTCAATTCCTTTTATTTTGTTTGTCCAATAAATATCGTTACTATGAAAAAAAGCAGTTTTATTAAAGGGGTACTTAAAATGAAAAACGTGACAAGCGATATTATTCAGTTTAGAGGATCGCATTATGAGTTTGGTATATATCAGGGAGAGCTTTTAAAGAATTCTCCTCTTCTTTCCAATAGAGAACAACTTTATCAACAATTGAATCATAGATTTTCTATAGATAAATCATATGTTAAGAAACTTTTAGTCCGTCTCGGTCCGGGAATTGAAGAGGAAATCGAAGGTCTTGCTTACTCGCTTGGTTATAAGGAGGAAAAGGCTTTACTTCATTATGGCGGCTATTATGCCGCACACAAAAAAAGCGGATGTTCTATTACGACAAGCCCTTCTTATATGATCCGCAACTATGACAATGATCCCCAAACTTACGACGGGCGTTTTATGTTATATGCCCCATCTGACGGTGGCTACGCGACACTCGGACCTTCCATGCAAATTACAGGGCGTATGGATGGAATGAATGGAAAAAATTAAAAAATATTCCCCATAAGCATTCATTTAATTATGTATTACTAGATGCCAAGCAAACGATGGTAGCAGTAGAAGCATCTCCGCGCAATGTGGCCGTACGGGACGCAACAGCGTGCACGAATCACTTTAATGTCCTGAAAGAAGAAAATCGGTATCGAACGGAGGATTCCTTAGCGCGGGAGCACATTATTTCGAATGCCCAGGCAAATTCGCTTACTTTTGAAAATGCATTTAAATTAATGAATGGTATCGAAAATGGGGTATTTGCGACAAAATACGGAGCATGGGATGGTACACTTCATACGGTTGGCTATTTACCAGCTGAAGGTAAATGTATTTTTGCTTTAGGTGGGGATGCGTTGCCTGTAGTGATTGATTTTAAATCATGGATAAGCGGAACTCATTTGCCTCTTTCAAAAATTAAAGGAAAACTCCATGCGACAAACGGCTTTGCAAATGAATAAGAACAAAAGTGCTAAAGCGCCCGTTCAAATCCGAGGGGGCATAACGCCACGTCCTTGTGGCATGCCCCCAATGACTCACGCCGTGTGAGCCGCAAGACTAGGAAGGCCTGACGCAAAAGGACTTAATGGTGTGAGGAGTTGGCGCTTTTGCCTGGACGGGAACAAAAAAACCCCCTTCTCGGAAAAATTCCAAGAAAGGGTTTTGTAATTTCGCAAAATAGTAATCGTAAAGATTAACGTTTTGAGAACTGAGGTGCACGACGAGCGCCGCGTAGACCTGGTTTTTTACGCTCTTTCATACGTGAATCACGAGTTAATAGACCCGCTGATTTTAAAGCTGGGCGGAAGTCTGGATCAACTTGTAATAATGCACGTGCGATACCGTGACGGATTGCTCCAGCTTGACCTGTGAATCCACCACCGTTTACGTTAACGTGAACGTCATATGAACCTTTAGTTTCTGTAGCTACTAATGGTTGGTTGATAATTAAGTGTAAAGTTTCGTATGGTAGGTAATCTGCAACATCACGGTTGTTGATTACTACTTTACCTTCGCCTGGTACTAAACGTACGCGAGCAGTTGAGCTTTTACGGCGACCTGTGCCGATGTATTGTACTTGTGCCAAAGTTATTTCCTCCTATTATAGTTTATTGATTAACCACGTAACTCGTAAGCTTCTGGTTTTTGTGCAGCATGTGGATGTTCAGAACCAGTGTAAACGTTCAATTTAGAGAACATTTGACGACCTAAAGAGTTCTTTGGAAGCATACCTTTAATTGCTAACTCAAGCATTTGAGTTGGGTATTTTTCCTTCATTTCACCAGCTGTACGTTGTTTTAAACCACCAGCGAATTGAGTGTGACGGTAGTAAATTTTCTTTTGTAATTTGTTACCTGTTAACTCAATTTTATCAGCGTTGATGATGATCACATGATCTCCTGTATCAACGTTTGGTGTGAAAGTTGGTTTATGTTTACCGCGTAAGATAGAAGCTACTTCAGAAGCTAAACGACCTAACGTTTGGCCTTCTGCGTCAACTACTAACCATTTACGTTCTACTTCTTGACCTTTAGCCATGAAAGTTGTGCGCATGTTTGTATCCTCCTAATCGATATGAATTACCGTTATTTTTCATTATATACACTTTATAAGTTTCGGGGCTTATTTTTGTGGTGGTAATGAAAATACCATACATCATCATATACTGGATCGCGTTTAAAGTCAAGATATTTAATTGAACACCTGGAGAGGTTGTTAACCCTTTTCACAAGCCGATTTCTCTAGGATTTTGACGTGAAAAGCGAAACTTTTTCAAAAAAATTTTATTAATCTTGATAAAAAACTTGTTCTAAATATAGACCATGTGCCGGTGCTGTTTTACCTGCCTGTGCACGGTCCATCGAAGCAATCGTTTTTTCCAGTGACGATACTTCCCTTCGACCGATGCCAACTTCCCACAATGTCCCTGCAATGATCCGCACCATATTATATAAAAAGCCGTTGCCGCTGATAGTCATATGCAATTCTTCTCCATGCCAGGAAAGCTCCAGTGCTTCAACCGTACGCACTTTATCAACAACACTGGTATTTGCCGCGCAAAAGCAGCTGAAGTCATGTGTCCCGACAATTGCCTGTGCTGCTTCACGCATTGCCTCTACATTCGGCTTCACTCCACCTGTCTCGACTGTACAATGCCTTCTAAACGGGCTTTGAACAGCGTTGCAATCCCAAATATACCGATAACGTTTGCCTGATACATCATAGCGGGCATGAAAGTCTTCCCTTACTTGCTCCATATGAAGTACACGAATATCACGCGGCAATTGGACATTTAATGCTTTTTGGAATTTTTCAGGCGGAATCGCAAGAGCGGTATCAAAATGTATGACTTGACCTGTTGCGTGGACACGCGCATCTGTACGGCCGCTTGCTGTAATCTTAACGTGTGTCCCTTTATGCATTGTAGTTAATACTTTTTCGATTTCAAGCTGTACTGTACGCTCACCAGGCTGTACCTGATAGCCCGCAAAACCGGTGCCGTCATAGCTAATCGTTGCTTTTAATCTCACCATATCTTTACTCCTCTAACTGCGCAGCATCCATAACAGGACGCCCAATAATACAAGTACGACTATAATAGCCGTATCTCTTCCCATCCACTTTAACTGACGGTATTTCGTACGCCCTTCGCCCCCGCGGTAGCCTCGCACTTCCATCGCAGTCGCTAAATCTTCCGCACGTTTAAATGCACTGACAAAGAGGGGTACCAACAACGGCACAACTGCCTTAAGACGATCTTTAATCGGTCCTGCACTTAAATCCGAACCGCGGGCCATCTGCGCTTTCATAATTTTATCCGTCTCATCCATTAATGTTGGGATGAAACGTAAAGAAATCGACATCATTAATGCAAGCTCATGAACAGGCAGCTTTAGCTTTTTAAACGGATTGAGCAGTACTTCCAGACCGTCCGTAATTGAAATAGGGGAAGTAGTTAACGTTAAGATCGATGTCATAAATACAAGCATTAAAAAGCGCATTGATATGAACATCCCTTGCCTTAAACCTTCTTCGTATATTTTCATAAAGCCAAGATCAACTAATACCGGTCCTTCCCTCGTCATAAACAAATGCAAAATTAAAGTGAAGAGCATTAAAAATATGACGGGTTTCAAACCGTTGATTAAAAAATAAAGGCGGATTCTCGAAAGTAAAATAACGAGTAATGTAAACGCCAAAAGCAACGCATAGGTCACTATATTATTGGCAAAAAAGACTACGATAATAAATGCAAAAACAAAAAGCAGCTTTGAGCGCGGATCGAGCTTATGCACAAATGAATTGCCTGGTATATAGCGCCCAAAAATCATTTTTTCCATCATTGCTGTTCACGCCCCTTTGGAATTGCCTGTCCAATTTCTACGGCAAGCTCTTCTTCAGTTAAGCATACTTTCGCTAACGGTTTCCCCATCATCTTCTCGATCTGATGCTGAAAGCGAACAATACGTGGCGGCTCCAGACGGAATTGGGCAAGAGTTTCGCGATCGCTGAAAATTGTACGCGGATCTCCAGTTAACACACAGCGTCCTTCATGCATAATGGCAACCGCATCCGCATAGCGTGCCGCATCTTCCATACTATGTGTAACAAGTATCGTTGTTAACCCGCGCTCTTTATGTAGCTTATAAAATAAGTCCATAATTTCCTTTTGGCCACGTGGATCAAGACCCGCTGTAGGCTCATCCAGAACGATTACTTCAGGATCCATTGCCAATACCCCTGCAATGGCAACACGGCGCATTTGGCCACCCGAGAGATCAAATGGGGACTTGTCCATAATTTCTTCCGGCAACCCTACTAAAGAGATCAGCTCACGCGCACGTTTTTCCGCTTCTTCTTCAGACACCCCAAAATTCATCGGACCAAACATAATATCCTTTAATACGGTCTCCTCAAAAAGCTGGTGTTCAGGAAACTGAAACACGATGCCTACCTTTTGACGCACTTCTTTTAAGTCTTTTGCTTTTTTTCCTGCTTCTATCATACGGTCCCCGATTTTTACGGTACCGCTCGAAGGTTTTAATAATCCGTTAAAGTGAAGGAGGATAGTGGATTTTCCTGAACCAGTATGTCCGATAATCGCCTGAAATGTTCCACTTTTAATTGTTAAGTCAACCTCATGTAAAGCTTGTTTTTCAAACGGAGTGCCTTTTGCATAGGCATAGCTTACTTGTTGAAGTTGGATGTCCATAAGTCATTCACCAGCTCTTCTTCTGTCATATGTTGTCCTACAAGATGTACACCTTGTGCTTGCAGCAGCTTCGTCATTTTCATCGCAAACGGCATATCCAAACCAAACTGTACGAGATCATCACCCAATGCAAAGATCTCTTCAGGCGTTCCTTCTGCGTATTTTTTACCGGCATTCATAAAAATAATACGGTCTGCCAGTAAAGCTTCTTCAAGATCATGTGTTATCGCAAGTACCGTAAGACCAATTTCTTTACGCAGTGCTTCCACGATTGTTAACACTTCTTCACGGCCTTGAGGATCCAGCATAGATGTTGCTTCGTCCAATATTAATATTTGCGGATGCATTGCCAATGCCCCAGCAATAGCAACACGCTGCTTCTGTCCGCCTGATAGATGATGTGGCTCGTGGTTGATAAAGTTTTCCATCTTCACTTGTCTGAGTGCATTGTGCACACGTTTAACCATCTCTTCATGCGGAACACCGTTGTTTTCGAGTGAGAAGGCAACATCATCCTGCACAGTAGCCCCTACAAACTGATTGTCCGGATTTTGAAAGACAATACCAATCTGTGAACGAATATCCCATATATTTTCTTCTGTAAGGATCTCACGTTTAATACGGACTTCCCCTTGCTGTGGCATTAGTAATCCACTCATCAATTTAGCCATTGTCGATTTTCCTGAGCCGTTATGACCGACAATCGTAATCCATTCCCCTTTATTAATCATAAAGGAAACATCCTCTACCGCATTTTGTTTATGAGGCTCTTCCGGTGTATAGGAGTAGGTCACTTGATTAAATGATAAAATTTCACTCATACGCAGCTAATCTCCCCTCTGCTTCGCTATAGTATGACTTATTATTAGTTAACTTGAATTTCCCAGGAAATGATACCTATATAAAAATAAAGCACGTTTTCAAACAAGTTTTGCGCGAACGGCCACCTATTTAAACGTACTTTATGTTTGCATATGTATAGGGAATTTAGGGGCTCAACCCTTCATTCCATAAATAAAAAAGCGCGCACCTCATTCAGAGAAATGCGCTTGTCGTTACATTTACAAAATTTAAGGGTGCTCAAGCCCTAAAATTCGTTGAATGAGGTGCGGAGAGCTAAACGAGACGCCAGTATTTACTACCCCGCTCATCATAACGCTCAGCTTAATTATGTCGTATAAATCGATTTGTTTATATAAAAAAGGGGTGCGGGTTCAACCGGTGAACCGGACACCCCTTTTTCACCTGTATGTTATTAAGAATTAAACTAATTCGATAACTACTACTGGTGCGCCGTCTCCACGACGAGGACCTACTTTAAGAATACGAGTGTAACCACCTTGACGCTCCGCATAACGAGGTGCGATATCGTCAAATAATTTTTGAAGTGCGAAAACAGTTTTTTCTTCTTCGCCTTCTCCAACTGTTACTAGCTCACGACGGATGAATGCTGCTGCCTGACGACGAGCGTGTAAATCTCCGCGTTTACCTAAAGTAATCATTTTCTCAACAGCTTTACGAGTTTCTTTAGCGCGCGCTTCAGTAGTTTCGATGCGCTCGTTGATGATTAAATCAGTAGCTAAGTCGCGTAATAATGCTTTACGTTGAGAACTTGTACGACCAAGTTTTCTGTAACCCATGGACGTTTCCCTCCTTTTAAATATATCTGATCTAGCTAAATTTTATAATTTTTCGCTTAGTCTTCTTTACGCAATCCTAAACCAAGCTCTTCTAACTTATGCTTAACTTCTTCAAGAGACTTACGACCAAGATTACGTACTTTCATCATATCGTCTTCTGACTTGTTAGCTAACTCTAATACCGTATTGATACCAGCACGCTTCAAGCAGTTGTAAGAACGAACAGAAAGATCAAGTTCTTCGATAGTCATCTCTAATACTTTTTCTTTTTGGTCTTCTTCTTTTTCGACCATGATTTCAGCAGTTTGTGCCTCGTTCGTCATGCCAACGAAGATATTTAAGTGTTCAGTTAAAATTTTCGCTCCAAGTGAAATCGCCTCTTTAGGACCGATGCTTCCATCTGTCCATACATCAAGTGATAACTTGTCGTAGTCAGAATTTTGTCCAACACGAGTGTTCTCTACTTGGAAGTTGACGCGTGAAACTGGAGTGTAAATAGAGTCGATCGGGATCACGCCGATAGGAAGATCCTCACGTTTGTTTTGATCAGCAGGAGTATAACCACGGCCACGTTGTGCGTACATACGCATACGTAAATGACCGTTCTTAGCGATTGTTGCGATATATAGATCTGGGTTTAAAATTTCTACATCACTGTCATGTGTAATGTCAGCTGCAGTAACCGTTCCGTCACCTTTTACATCAATCTCAATAACTTTTTCTTCGTCAGAGTAGATTTTTAAAGCTAGCTTTTTCACGTTTAAGATAATCGATGCGACATCTTCTACAACGCCTTCTACAGTTGAGAATTCGTGTAATACGCCGTCAATTTGAATTGACGTAACAGCAGCTCCAGGTAATGAAGACAGAAGGATACGACGTAGAGAATTCCCCAAAGTATTACCATAACCGCGTTCAAGCGGTTCTACAACAAACTTGCCGTATTTGGCATCTTCGCTAATCTCCACTGTTTCAATCTTTGGTTTTTCAATTTCGATCATTCCAATTTACCCTCCTTCAAAACATCTAATGTATAGGTTCTTATCATCATAGTTGTTAATCTGAGTTAGACTATAAAATGCACAAGACTTTTGTACAAAGTAACATGATGTACGTAGAAGTAATTATACTTCTAAGCTGCACCCATTACACACGACGACGTTTTGGCGGACGGCAACCGTTATGAGGAACTGGAGTAACGTCTTTAATAGCAGTTACTTCTAATCCAGCAGCTTGAAGTGCACGTACTGCAGCTTCACGACCTGAACCAGGACCTTTAACTGTTACTTCAATGTTTTTTAAACCATGTTCCATTGAAGTTTTTGCAGCTGTTTCAGCAGCCATTTGAGCTGCGAATGGAGTTGATTTACGTGAACCACGGAAACCTAAAGCACCAGCTGAAGACCAAGATAATGCGTTACCTTGCATATCAGTGATCGTTACGATTGTATTGTTGAATGTAGAACGGATGTGAGCAACACCAGATTCGATGTTCTTTTTCACACGACGTTTACGAGTTTGTTGTTTACGAGCCATGTTAAGAAGGAACCTCCTTTACTTAATTATTTTTTCTTGTTCGCTACAGTCTTACGTGGACCTTTACGCGTACGCGCATTGTTTTTCGTATTTTGACCACGAACAGGTAAACCACGACGGTGACGGATACCACGGTTTGAAGCGATTTCCATTAAACGTTTGATGTTTAAAGAAACTTCACGACGTAAGTCACCTTCAGTTTTGTATGAATCTAATTGTTCACGGATTTGGTTTAATTGATCTTCTGTTAAGTCTTTAACGCGAGTATTTTCGTCAATACCTGCACCTGCTAATACTTTTTGAGAAGTAGTTTTACCAATACCGTAAATGTATGTTAATGAAATTACAACGCGTTTGTCGCGAGGAATATCAACACCAGCAATACGTGCCATTCGTTAGTGCACCTCCTTGATTAATTATCCTTGTTTTTGTTTGTGTTTAGGATTTTCACAGATTACCATTACTTTACCGCGTCGGCGAATTACTTTACATTTTTCGCAGATCGGTTTCACAGATGGTCTCACTTTCATCTAACCTAACCTCCTTAATAGTCCGGAGTGCAAAAGATTATTTAAAACGGTATGTGATACGACCGCGAGTTAAATCATAAGGAGATAACTCAATAGT
This sequence comes from Solibacillus isronensis, assembly GCF_900168685.1. Classification (NCBI taxonomy): domain Bacteria; kingdom Bacillati; phylum Bacillota; class Bacilli; order Caryophanales; family Caryophanaceae; genus Solibacillus; species Solibacillus isronensis. The sequence goes on from NZ_FVZN01000009.1 coordinate 16,943, forward strand.
AACCTTATCTCCAGGTAGGATACGGATAAAGTGCATACGGATCTTTCCAGATACGTGTGCAAGCACAGTGTGCCCATTTTCTAATTCTACCTTAAACATCGCGTTTGGCAAAGTCTCAACAACTGTCCCTTCGACTTCAATTACATCGTCTTTCGCCATCTTCTCGACTCCCTTCTATATGCTTATATCAAAAAACTCATGCGAGCTCTTGCAACTGTTTCTCCTAATTAAGAAGCAACTCGTTTCAACATATGGTTTGGATTGCATGAGAGATGTAGAATAAGACGCTCGTCTGGTTTCGCTTCACACAATCCATGGAAACAGTATCCTATAAGGAACCGCATCCTTATGTTAACACGATAGCCGGAATGTCTTGATGAGAGATTCATACCCGTTACACAGATGCTTCCACGAAACCCATTATACGTTACAAAGATGTCATCACACTAATTAAGTGCTCAACCTTTATAGTATATACCGGGCACAATATGCTTTTGCAACTCTCAAAAAATTATGTTTCGTTGTTGCCTCCGCATGACTACCGCGGAAGCTGTCTAGCGCCCGGACGGATATCAGCTGCGGCTGCCCTGCAATAGAGCATCAAGATCAGCAAATACTTTAGAAATTTCTTGCTGTCCATTAATATTTGTAAGTACTCCCTTTGCTTCATAGAAGTCAAGTAAAGGTTGTGCTTGGTTCATATTTACTTCCAGACGGTTTGTAACAGTTTCAGGATTATCATCTGCACGCGTGTATAACTCGCCGCCATCCTTATCACAAATGCCATCCACTTTTGGTGGGTTGAACACTAAATGATATGATGTACCACAAGTCTTACAAATACGACGACCACTTAAACGTGCGATTAACTCTTCTTTTTCAACTTGAACATTAATTGTATGCTCAACTGGGCGCCCTAATTCTTCAAGGATGCTATCTAAAGCTTCAGCTTGAGGAACTGTACGCGGGAATCCGTCTAATAAGAAACCTTTTTCGCAGTCTGGTTGTGAAAGACGTTCACGAACAATACCAATCGTTACTTCATCAGGTACTAATGCACCTTGATCCATAAATGATTTGGCCTGTAAACCTAATTCTGTACCTTCTTTAATAGCGGCACGGAACATATCGCCTGTAGAAATATGAGGGATTGCGTACTTCTCAACAATTTTGTCAGCCTGAGTACCTTTACCGGCACCTGGAAGACCCATTAAAACGATATTCATACGTAATACTCCCCTTTATAGCATAAGCCGGTAAGGAAACGAGAATGTTTCCTAAACCTGCATTATTTCATAAAGCCTTTATAATGACGCTTCACTAATTGAGACTCTAACTGTTTCATCGTTTCAAGTGCAACACCGACTACGATAATCATACTTGTTCCCCCGATTTGAGCCGAAGCTGGCAGGTTCATAAAGTTAATGAATAAAATCGGCATTACTGAAATAACTACTAAGAATAAAGCACCAACTAATGTCAAACGATAAAGAACTTTTGTTAAGTAAGCTTGAGTGTCATTACCTGGGCGGATACCCGGGATATAAGCACCTTGCTTTTTCAAGTTGTCTGCCACATTTTCCGGATTCACCTGGATGAATGCATAGAAGTATGTGAAGGCGATAATTAAAGCAACATAGATTAACATACCAACAGGTTTAGTATAGTCAAACGTGTTCGTAATAAACGCTGTTACATTATTATCTCCAAAGAATGTTGCTAAAGTTTGAGGTGTAACAATAAACGCAACCGCAAAGATTACCGGAATAACCCCTGCAGCATTTACTTTTAACGGTAAATGCGTTTGCTGTGCACCAACTTTAGGTGAATTCCCAGCAACTCGTTTTGCATATTGAATTGGAATTTTACGCAACGCTTGTTGAATATAAATAACTCCAACGACAACAGCAAGCAGCACTAGAACTAATAGAACTAAAATGGCAATATTGATAAACAATTGATCGCCGGCTCCATCAATTTGTTGTGCATAGATTTGGTTTACTGCGTTAGGAATCGCAGCTACGATACCAGCAAAGATAATGATAGAAATACCGTTACCAACACCATATGCAGTAATTTGTTCAGATAACCACAATAGGAATGCCGTACCTGCAGTTAACACGATTGAAATCGTTAAGTATGATTGAATACTAGTATCCGTAATCAACGATCCGCCATAAAACTGGTTAAACCCAAAGCTCATTGCGAAAGATTGAATGAATGCTAATACAATCGTAAAGTAACGAGTGAATTGAGCCAACTTGCGTCGACCTACATCACCTTGTTTCGCCCATTCTGCAAACTTAGGAACAACATCCATTTGAAGTAACTGGACAATAATTGAGGCTGTGATGTACGGCATAATCCCCATCGCAAAGATCGAGAAGTTTGCCAATGCACCACCGCCAAACGTATTAAGGAAACCTACTAAGCTGAACTCATCAGTTGCCTTTAATACATCTGCGTTAACATTAGGTACCGGGATGAAAGTCCCGAGACGAAAAATGATTAACATTAAAAGTGTGAAGATGATTTTATTTCGTATATCTCGAACGCGCATAAAGTTAGAGATTGTCTGAAACATTAGATCACCTCAGTTGTTCCGCCAGCGTTCTCAATTGCTTCTTTTGCAGAAGCTGAGAATTTGTGAGCCTTAACATTAAGCTTAACGCTTAACGTTCCATGACCTAGAATTTTGATTCCAGCTTTTTCGTTGCTCACGATACCAGTTTCTAATAATAATGCAGGTGTTACTTCTGCACCATCTTCAAAACGGTTTAACGCGTCAAGGTTAACGATAGCGTATTCTTTACGGTTAATGTTCGTAAAGCCACGTTTAGGTAAACGACGGAAAAGTGGGTTTTGACCCCCCTCAAATCCTGGGCGAACGCCGCCGCCAGAACGAGCGTTTTGACCTTTATGACCTTTACCAGAAGTTTTACCGTTACCAGAACCGATACCACGACCAACGCGGTTACGTACTTTACGTGAACCTTCTGCTGGTTTTAACTCATGAAGTTTCATTTGGGTGGCACCTCCTTGTTCGTATAATTGAAATTAAATTTCTTTAACAGTAACTAAGTGAGCTACTTTTGTAATCATACCGCGGATTGCAGCGTTATCAGCTTGTTCCACAGTTTGGTTTAATTTACGTAATCCTAAAGCCTCAACAACTTTGCGTTGGTTAGGTTTAGTACCGATGACAGATTTATTAAGGGTAATTTGTAATTTAGCCATTATAATTCCCCCCCTTATCCTAATAACTCTTCCACTGATTTACCGCGTAGTTTTGCAACTTCTTCTACACGTTTTAATTCAGTTAAACCTGCTACAGTTGCACGCACCATGTTGATTGGTGTGTTTGAACCAAGAGATTTTGAAAGAATATCAGTAATACCAGCTAGTTCAAGTACAGCACGTACTGGACCACCAGCGATAACTCCTGTACCAGGAGCTGCAGGTTTGATTAAGATTGAACCTGCACCGAAGCGACCTTGCACTAAGTGTGGAGTAGTTCCACCCACGCGTGGTACTTCGATTAAGTTTTTCTTCGCGTCTTCAACAGCCTTACGGATTGCATCTGGAACCTCTTGGGCTTTACCAGTACCAAATCCTACATGACCATTTTTATCTCCTACTACTACTAGAGCAGAGAAGCGGAAGCGACGACCACCTTTAACAACTTTAGCAACACGGTTAATTGTAACTACGCGTTCTTCAAGTTCTAATTTGTTTGCGTCAATGCGACTCATGAAGTATGTCCCTCCTTCTTATTAAAATTCTAAGCCGTTTTCACGTGCAGCTTCTGCTAAAGCTTTTACACGTCCGTGATATAAGTAACCGCTACGGTCAAATACTACTGTAGTAATATTTTTTTCAGCAGCGCGTTTAGCGATTGTTTCACCGATTTTAGCAGCAGCTTCTACGTTTGCGCCCATACCTTCGAAAGCTTTTTCTTGAGTATTAGCAGAAACTAAAGTTACGCCAGCTACGTCATCGATTAGTTGTGCATAAATGTTCTTGTTAGAACGGAATACGTTTAAACGTGGACGTTGTGCAGTACCCGAAATTTTAGAACGAACACGCCCATGACGTTTTTTACGAACTTGATTTTTATCTTGTTTCGTAATCACAGTGGTCACTCCTTTCAAAATTTAATGCGGTTTTATGCCGCATTATTTACCTGTTTTACCTTCTTTACGGCGAACGAATTCACCTTCGTAACGGATCCCTTTACCTTTATAAGGCTCTGGTGGACGTACGTCACGGATGTTAGATGCTAATGCACCAACACGCTCTTTAGAAATACCTTTAACGATGATCTTCGTGTTCGAAGGAACTTCGACCTCTAATCCTTGCTCAGGTGTAAACTCAACTGGGTGAGAGTAACCAACGTTTAGTACAAGCTTAGTACCTTGTAACTGTGCACGGTAACCTACACCGACAAGTTCTAGAGTACGAGTGAAGCCTTCAGAAACACCTGTTACCATGTTAGCTAGTAACGCACGAGTTGTACCGTGGTTTGTACGGTGTTCTTTAGATTCAGAAGGACGAACAACTGAAAGTGTGTTGCCTTCTTGCTCGATTTTCATATCTTGGTTGAATTGACGAGTTAATTCGCCTTTAGGACCTTTAACAGTAACAACGTTGTCAGCAGCGACTTCGATTGTTACGCCAGCAGGTACCTCGATAACTTTTTTACCTACGCGAGACATTTATATTGCACCTCCGTTCTTTTCTTACTAATTACCAAATGTATGCTAAGATCTCTCCGCCAACTTGTTTAGCGCGAGCTTCTTTGTCAGTTAATAAACCGTTTGAAGTAGATACTAAAGCGATACCAAGACCGTTTAATACTTTAGGTACTTCGTTTGTTTTAGCATATACACGTAAACCTGGTTTAGAAATACGTTTTAGACCAGTGATAACACGCTCGTTATCTTTACCGTATTTTAAGAAAATACGGATGATACCTTGCTTGTTGTCTTCTACATATTCTACATCACGTACGAAACCTTCACGCTTTAAAATTTCAGCGATCTCTTTCTTTACGTTAGAAGCAGGAACTTCTAACTTCTCGTGACGCACCATGTTCGCATTACGAATGCGTGTAAGCATATCTGCAATCGGATCAGTCATTGTCATGAAAATTTACCTCCTTCCCAAATTAGGGGATTACCAGCTGGCTTTTTTAACGCCAGGAATTTGTCCCTTATATGCAAGTTCACGGAAACAAATACGGCAAAGTTTAAATTTGCGGTATACAGAGTGTGGACGGCCACAGCGTTCACAGCGTGTATATTCTTGTACTTTGAACTTTTGTTTGCGTTGTTGTTTAACAACCATTGCCTTTTTAGCCAAGTTTTTCGCCCTCCTTGTTTAAATTACTTTTGGAACGGCATACCGAACTGTGTTAATAACTCGCGAGCTTCTTCGTCAGAATTCGCAGTAGTTACGATCACGATGTCCATACCGCGTACTTTTGAAACTTTATCGTAATCGATTTCTGGGAAAATTAGTTGCTCTTTAACACCTAATGTATAGTTACCGCGACCGTCGAATGCTTTTTTAGAAACACCACGGAAGTCACGTACACGTGGAAGTGCGATAGAGATTAATTTATCCAGGAATTCATACATACGCTCACCGCGTAATGTAACTTTAGCACCGATCGCTTGACCTTCACGTAAACGGAAACCTGCGATAGATTTTTTAGCTTTAGTTACTACTGGTTTTTGACCAGTAATTGTTGTTAATTCTTCAACAGCAACATCAAGAGCTTTTGAGTTTTGAACAGCGTCACCAACACCCATGTTGATTACGATTTTCTCCACTTTAGGAACTTGCATCACTGATTTATATTCGAACTTGCTCATAAGAGCAGGTGAAACTTCGTTTAAATACTTTTCTTTTAGGCGGCTCATGTGTGTACCTCCCTTCTCAATTTACTTATTAGTCGATTACTACACCTGATTTTTTTGCAACACGAACTTTTTTGCCATCTTTGATCTCATAACCTACACGAGTCGGCTCGCCAGATTTAGGATCGATTAGCATTACGTTCGAAACGTGGATTGCAGCTTCTTGAGATACAATTCCACCTTGTGGGTTAAGTTGGTTAGGTTTAACGTGTTTCTTAACGATGTTTACACCTTCAACAAGAACGCGGTCTTGTTTAGGGAAAGCTGCTAAGATTACGCCTTCTTTACCTTTATCTTTACCAGTAATTACTTTTACTTTATCGCCCTTTTTAACATGCATTATGTGTCGCACCTCCTTGATTGGTACTGTCATGAAATTAAAGAACTTCTGGAGCTAAAGAAACGATTTTCATGAAGTTGCCATCACGTAATTCACGTGCAACTGGTCCGAAAATACGAGTTCCGCGTGGTGATTTATCATCTTTGATAATTACGCAAGCATTCTCATCAAATTTAATGTAAGTACCGTCTTTACGACGAGCACCTGATTTTGTGCGAACGATAACAGCCTTAACAACGTCACCTTTCTTGACAACGCCACCTGGTGTTGCTTTCTTAACCGTACAAACAACGATATCACCGATGTTTGCAGTTTTACGTCCAGAACCACCAAGTACTTTAATAGTTAAAACTTCACGTGCACCTGAGTTGTCAGCAACTTTCATACGACTTTCTTGTTGAATCACTTAGGTTACCTCCCTTCGGAAATATATTTTATTCCGAAATGTGTTATTAAATAATAACCGCTTTTTCTACAACTTCAACTAAACGGAAGCGTTTAGTAGCTGATAGCGGGCGAGTTTCCATGATACGTACGATATCACCGATATTCGCAGTGTTTTGCTCATCATGAGCTTTAAACTTTTTCGAGTATTTTACACGCTTGCCATAAAGCTTGTGCTTTTTGTGAGTTTCAACTAAAACAGTAATTGTTTTATCCATTTTGTCAGAAACAACACGGCCCGTGTAAACTTTGCGTTGGTTACGCTCAGTCATACTTAAAACCCTCCTTTATCAGTTATTTGCACTGATTTCTCTTTCACGAATCACAGTTTTCATACGTGCGATCGCTTTGCGAACTTCACGGATGCGAGCTGTGTTTTCTAATTGACCAGTCGCCAATTGGAAGCGAAGGTTGAAAAGCTCTTCTTTCAGTGATTTCACTTTTAATTCGATTTCAGAAGTGGCAAGGTCACGGATTTCATTAGCTTTCATTAGATTCACCACCAGTTTCTTGACGTTTTACGATCTTACATTTAACAGGAAGTTTGTGTGATGCTAAACGAAGTGCTTCGCGTGCTACCTCTTCAGATACACCAGCAATTTCGAACATTACTTTTCCTGGTTTTACTACTGCTACCCAACCTTCAGGAGAACCTTTACCAGAACCCATGCGGACTTCTAGAGGCTTTTTCGTGTAAGGCTTATGTGGGAAGATTTTGATCCAAACTTTACCGCCACGTTTCATGTAACGAGTCATTGCGATACGAGCAGATTCGATTTGACGGTTTGTAATCCATGATGCTGTAGTAGCTTGTAAGCCCCACTCACCGAAAGATACTTCTTTACCGCCTTTCGCTTCTCCGCGCATGTTACCACGGTGTTCACGACGATATTTTACGCGTTTAGGTAATAACATATTATTTGCCTCCTTCCACAGAGTTCTTTTTAGTAGGAAGGACTTCACCACGGTAGATCCAAACTTTAACGCCTAGTTTACCGTAAGTAGTATCAGCTTCAGCATGTGCATAATCAATGTCAGCACGTAATGTATGAAGCGGAACAGTTCCTTCACTATAGTGTTCAGCACGCGCGATATCAGCGCCACCTAAACGACCAGATACTTGTGTTTTAATACCTTTTGCACCAGCGCGCATTGTGCGTTGGATTGATTGTTTTTGAGCACGACGGAATGATACGCGGTTCTCAAGTTGACGAGCGATGTTTTCAGCTACTAATTTAGCGTCAAGATCTGCACGTTTGATTTCAATAATGTTGATATGCACACGTTTACCAGTTACTTCAGTTAAGTGTTTACGTAAGTTTTCTACTTCCGTACCACCTTTACCGATAACCATACCTGGTTTCGCAGTGTGAATAGTGATGTTTACGCGATTTGCAGCGCGTTCGATCTCTACTTTAGATACAGATGCATCTTTAAGTTTAGTTTCGATATATTTACGTACTTTGATGTCTTCGTGTAATAAGTTAGCGTAGTCTTTCTCAGCGAACCACTTTGACTCCCAGTCACGAATAACACCAACACGTAGTCCTATTGGATGTACTTTTTGACCCACGGATTAAACCTCCTTCTTCTCAGATACCACGATTGTAATGTGGCTAGTACGTTTGTTGATTGCCGACGCACGACCTTGTGCACGTGGACGGAAACGTTTTAATGTTGGACCTTCATCAACAAAGATTTCAGATACAACTAAGTTATTAACATCTAACTCATAGTTATGTTCAGCGTTAGCAACTGCAGATTTTAATACTTTCTCAACGACTGGAGACGCCGCTTTTGGAGTATGACGTAAAATTGCAACTGCTTCACCAATTTGCTTGCCTCGGATTAAGTCTACTACTAGACGTACTTTACGAGGAGCGATACGAACTGTACGAGCGATAGCTTTAGCTTGTGTCATTAGGATTTACCTCCTCTCAAAATTAGCGTCTTGTTTTCTTGTCATCTGCACCGTGACCTTTATAAGTACGAGTTGGTGCGAACTCACCAAGTTTATGACCTACCATATCTTCAGTTACGTATACAGGAACGTGTTTACGTCCATCATATACAGCGATTGTTAAACCGATGAAGTTTGGGAAGATAGTAGAACGGCGAGACCAAGTTTTAATAACCTGTTTTTTCTCAGAAGCCTCTTGTGCTTCCACCTTTTTCATTAGGTGGTCATCAACAAAAGGTCCTTTCTTTAAGCTGCGACCCATTTAGGAACCTCCCTCCGTGATACGACCACGGCTCTCGAACTGAACCGTAGTTTTACCACATTATTTTTTACGTCCACGAATAATAAATTTAGATGATTTATTTTTCTTGCTACGAGTTTTGTAACCAAGAGCTGGTTTGCCCCATGGTGTCATTGGAGATTTACGTCCGATTGGAGAACGTCCTTCACCACCACCGTGTGGGTGATCGTTAGGGTTCATTACAGAACCACGTACTGTTGGGCGTTTACCTAACCAACGAGAACGACCTGCTTTACCGATGTTGATAAGTTCGTGTTGCTCGTTACCAACTTGACCGATTGTTGCACGGCAAGTAGCAAGGATTAAACGTACTTCACCAGATTGTAAACGAACGATTACGTACTTACCTTCACGACCTAATACTTGCGCAGAAGTACCAGCTGAACGTACTAATTGTCCACCTTTACCAGGTTTCATTTCGATGTTATGGATTGTTGTACCCATTGGAATGTTTGCTAATGGTAATGCGTTACCTACTTTGATATCCGCTTCTGGACCTGAATAAATAGTTTGACCTACTTCAAGACCTTTCGGAGCTAGGATGTAACGTTTTTCACCGTCAGCATAGTTAATTAAAGCGATGTTCGCAGAACGGTTTGGATCGTACTCGATTGTAGCAACGCGTCCTGGAATGCCGTCTTTAAGACGTTTAAAATCGATAACACGGTATTGTTTCTTGTGACCGCCACCGTGATGACGAACAGTAATTTTACCCTGGTTGTTACGACCAGCTTTGCGTTTAGTCGGTTCTAATAAAGACTTTTCAGGTTTATTAGTAGTGATTTCAGCAAAGTCAGATGATGTCATGTTACGACGACCATTTGAGGTTGGCTTATACTTTTTAATCGCCATTTGTATTCCCTCCTTCTTTAAGGTTACTTATATAAATTTAGAATTAGATTTCGAATAACTCGATTTCTTTTGAATCAGCAGTTAATTTAACAATCGCTTTACGACGTTTGTTAGTGTATCCACCGAATTTACCAACGCGTTTGAACTTACCTTTGTAGTTCATTACGTTTACTTTCTCAACTTTAACACCGAAGATTTCTTCAACAGCGTCTTTAACTTGAGTTTTGTTAGCGCGAGTGTCTACTTCGAAAGTATACTTTTTCTCTGCCATAATTTCTGAAGAACGCTCAGTAATGACCGGACGTTTTAAGATATCACGTGCTTCCATTATCCAAGCACCTCCTCAACTTTTTTTACAGCATCTTGAGTGAATACAACTTTATCGTGACCTAATAGGTCTAATACGTTGATTCCTTCAGCTGTTAACACTGTAACACCAGGGATGTTACGAGCAGATAAAATAGCGTTTTCGTTAACTTCAGCAGTTACGAATAATGCTTTTTTGCTGATTTCTAAAGCAGCTAATACTGATTTGAAATCTTTTGTTTTTGGTGCATCAAATGATAATGCATCAAGTACTACTAAGTTTTGCTCTAATACTTTCGCAGATAAAGCAGACTTAATTGCTAAGCGACGAACTTTCTTAGGTAGTTTGTAAGCGTAGCTACGTGGAGTAGGACCGAATACAACACCACCACCACGCCATTGTGGAGAGCGGATCGAACCTTGACGAGCACGACCAGTTCCTTTTTGACGCCATGGTTTACGACCACCACCAGCAACTGCAGAACGGTTTTTAACTTTGTGATTACCTTGACGTAAAGAAGCACGTTGTGCAACTACAGCGTCGAATAATACAGCTTCGTTTGGCTCGATTCCGAAAATCGCATCGTTTAATTCGATTTCACCAACTGAAGCACCTGTTTGACTAAGTACTGAAACCTTTGTCATTCCTGTTTCCTCCTTTCTTTAAGAGAATTATTTTGATTTAATAGCAGTTTTAACTGTTACTAATGCTTTTTTAGAACCAGGAACATTACCTTTAACAAGTAGTAAGTTGCGCTCTACGTCAACCTTAACGATTTCAAGGTTTTGAATAGTAACAACTGTGCCACCCATTTGACCAGGTAATTTCTTTTGTTTGAATACGCGGTTCGGGGCAACTGGACCCATTGAACCAGGACGACGGTGGTAACGAGAACCGTGAGACATAGGACCGCGAGATTGACCATGACGTTTAATAACACCTTGGAAACCTTTACCTTTTGTTACACCTGTTACATCGATTACATCGCCTTCAGCGAAAATTTCAACCTTGACTTCTTGACCAACTTCGTAAGTCGCAGCTTCTAAGTTGCGGAACTCACGGATGAAGCGCTTAGGAGCAGTATTTGCTTTTGCTACGTGACCTTGTTCAGGTTTGTTTGAAAGCTTAACGCGCTTATCTTCAAAACCTAATTGGATCGCTTCGTAGCCATCAGTTTCAACAGATTTCTTTTGTAAAACTACGTTTGGAGTAGCTTCGATTACTGTTACTGGGATAAGATCTCCGTTTTCAGCGAAAACTTGAGTCATACCAATTTTTCTACCTAAGATTCCTTTAGTCATTTGTCACACCTCCTGTAAATTTTAGAAAAAGTTTTATATTTGTTTTTACCATTAAAGTTTGATTTCGATATCAACGCCAGATGGTAAATCAAGCTTCATTAACGCATCAACAGTTTGTGGTGTCGGGTTAACGATGTCGATAAGACGTTTATGTGTGCGCATTTCAAATTGCTCACGAGAATCTTTGTACTTATGAACCGCACGTAAGATCGTGTATACAGATCTTTCAGTTGGTAGTGGGATCGGACCCGATACTCCAGCACCTGAACGTTTCGCAGTTTCAACGATTTTCTCAGCAGATTGATCAAGGATACGGTGATCATATGCTTTTAAACGAATACGAATTTTTTGTTTTGCCATTACTTTCCCTCCTTCTCGCCTATTTTCTAGACATTCTCCACGAAAATTTCTCCTACACACCGCCATGGCAAAGCGGCCGGGTGTGTCGGCAACCTCTCGCTTCATCGCAGTCAAAGACCAACATTCAACATTATATACAATAAAAAAGAAGTTCGCAAGTCTTTTAGCAAAATTCTTTTCATAATGTTTTATTCTTTATAAATAGGTTCGCTCTTTTTGAGCCGTTTTCTAGTATATAAGTTTCTGACGATGAAAGCAACTGAAAAGGGAGTAATATGCTTTAAATATATTATTCTGAAAACTAATGGTTCAGAAAATGAAAAAATCGCCGCTTTCTGTATGCTGAAAGCGACGACAATATTATAGGAAGAAAACGACTGCAATCCAGCCGAAAATAATCTGCGGAATATTATAGAAGATAAATGTCGGTACACATGTGTCCCAAATATGATTGTGCTGTCCATCAACATTTAGACCTGCTGTCGGACCTAATGTAGAATCGGATGCAGGGGAGCCAGCATCACCGAGTACACCCGCTGTTCCAATTAAACAGATAATAGCTAATTCACTTAGTCCCATTTCAATTGCAATCGGAACAAAGATTGCTGCAATGATAGGAATCGTTGCAAATGAAGAACCAATCCCCATTGTGACAATCAAACCGACTATTAACATAATTAAAACTGCTATACTTACATTCCCGTTAAAGATGTCCATTGCACCTGATACTAGTGTTTCAACATCTCCTGTCGCATTAATAACAGCGGAAAACCCATTTGCTGAAATCATAACGAACCCGACAAATGCCATCATACGCATTCCATCCGATAGAACTTTATCTGCTTCTTTTACTTTTAGTGCGCCTGTAATATATAAAATGATAATACCGGCAATCGACCCGACAATCATTGAATCCGTCATTACTTGTACTACTATAGAAGCGATTAATGCTACTGCAGCAAAAATAATGTGCAATGTATTAACTTCTTTATTCAAGTCGTTCGTTGTTTCCAATTCAATATTTTCATATTGCCTTGGTTTACGGTAGGCAACAAAAGCTCCTACAAGCCCTACAGCCATCCCTAGCGCTACAATAGCCATTGCCTTAGGAACATCACTCAAAGCAACATCTAACCCTGCTAGGGCCATTTGATCGACAATAATACCCTGATAGATTAAACCGAACCCGGCAGGTATGAACATATAAGGCATAACTAAACCGAACGTTAAAATACATGCGATTAAACGGCGGTCAATTTGCAGCATGTTCATAATTTTGATCATTGGAGGTACGATTAAAGGAATAAATGCGATATGCACCGGAATCAAGTTTTGCGACATGATTGCCATTGCCAGCAATACTAAGAAGATTAATGCTTTGGCAGCGCCTTTCTTTTGAGAGTCGCCTTCCCGCTGTACAATTTTTAAAATTGCTTTTACTAACACTTCAGGTATACCAGTACGAGATATTGCTAGTGCAAATCCACCAAGAAGTGCATAGCTTAGCGCAATGGTTGCACCCCCGCCAAGACCGTCTACAAAGGCATTGATTGTTTCTGTTATATCTAATCCGCCGGCAAGGCCGCCAATAATTGCACCCACCGACAGGGATAAAACTACATTTATACGCAGTAGGCTTAAAATAAGCATAACCCCTACCGCTATTAAAACAGCATTCATGTTGTACACTTCACTTTCGTCTGCTAAATTACTAATGTGTTAAAGTTACAAGAAAATTGAACGTGAGTCAACGGATTTGGATAAAATAAAACCGTCAAATAAGAGAAAATTGACGGTTTGAAGTATTATAAAGCCTGTTTTATTATTTTTCTGTAATAATTGATTGTTAATGCAGCAAATATAATATACATGACGATATATAATGCCATTGTTACAAGTAGAGGCGTTGTCAATTCTGTACCGAATAAAAACCAACCGGATTTCACTGCAAAGTAGCTGTGCAACAGTCCGATCAGTAACGGTACACCAAAGTTAAATAACTGTTTCATCATTATACCGCGCGTTAATTCCTCTTGTGTAAAACCGATTTTACGAAGAATCTTATAGGATTCCATCTCTTCATCTGCTTCAGACATTTGCTTAAAGTATAAAATGCTGCCCGTTGCCAGTAAAAAAGCTAAACCTAGAAACGCAGTAGTAAATATGGTTGTCCCGTAAAGATTTAAATTGTATTCGACAGTTGATCGTTGAGAACTCAGTTTATTTACTCCTCGGTTTGCATCACCATCTTCATACATTATATTGGCACCTGTTTGTTTATATAGTTTTTCTACATTTTGATATGTTTCATCATCGGCATCAATCAAGTTAATCGATGTTTGCTCTTTTGTTGTATAGCCAATTGGATGTTCTTTATTTAGTTGCTGTAACTGTTCAAAAACCGTATCTTCAACGATAACAACAAAGCCACCTGCCGTAATGCGCCATGCTAAAACCGATGTATCATTTACTTCCTTAACTTTTAAAGGAAATTGGTGTTCTTGGTGCAAAAATGTTAAATCCAAAGGTGCTTCAAGCGGCATTATCTTTGCCTGAATGCCGTTATATCCTGCAATAATTGCTTCGCCCTCTGAAAGCTTTACATCTGAGTCAAGCTGTTGGTAGTCCGAAAGCGGAATCATTAACACATCCGCTAATGTATTACCTTGAAGCATATCTACTATTTCACCAGAAAAGAAGTCTGTCATATCAAACTGTGCGCTTGTTAGTCTAAATGTCTTTTCATCAAATGCAATTTCATTCTCCTCTAGCGCTTCAATGAATGCCTCTTCACGTCCATCTACTATTATATAATCTGCCGGTATTGAGTTTTCCGCCGTACTATTTGCTGAATAATAGCTAATGTAGGAAAGTGTAGTAATTGCAAGAGACACTGCTGTAATAACAGTAATGAGTGTAAGAGATTTAGCATTGCCCTTCATTCGGTGCATAATTGGTGTAAGCGCCAGAACATCTGTTAAATTTAAATGCCCATTCTTTCTTAAACGGAACAGATTTAATATGAATGCAACGGAATAGCGGAATACAAAGTAAGTCCCGCCGATTGTTGTCGCTAAAATAATGACCATACTTAAAAATAAGTTTGTTGTATGCCCTGAAAATAATAACGTACTCTCATAGTAGCCATAAATAATTAATGCTAATCCAATTGCACCCATCACCATAGGGAATATACTAAAGCGTTTTACACGCTCGTCTGCCTGTTTGGATGCATTAAATAACGAAAGCAATGTTGTTCTGTATACCATAAATGCCATTTGCACTAAAATGATTACTAACAGAATGCCAAATACAATTAAAGTATTCACAACTGCCACTTTACTAATACTCAATGTGACAACCTCTTCAAATTTTAATAGCTTCAGTAAAATCATCGCAAATAGACGTGAACTTAAAAAACCTAATAAAATTCCGACGCTTACCGCACCAGCAAATAACAGGATGTTTTCAAAGGCAATCAGACGTGTCACGAGCCCTTTTGTCATGCCGACCAATTGATACAACCCAATTTCCTTGCTGCGGCGCTTAATAAATAAGTGGTTGGCATACAGTACGAAGAACAGTACGATAAAATACAGCATATACGATGCTGCTTCAAATCCTGAAGCTGCCGTTCCGCTCGCTTTTGTCGCTTCAATAACCGACTCATTATACTGCAGTGTCACAAATGAGAAAAACAGCGTCACACTGAAAATAAGTGCGAAAAAGTATAAGTAATAGTGACGCATATTTTTTATCATGCTTTTAATAACGAGCTGACTAAGCTTCACTCTGCTCACCGCCTAAAACACTTTGCGTATTCAAAATTTGCTGGAAAAACTCATTGCGTGATTTATCGCCCTTATACAGTTCCGTATAAATTTGACCGTCTTTTAAAAACAGTACACGGGAACAGAAACTAGCGGCAATGGCATCATGTGTAACCATCATGATCGTTGCATTTTTTGCTTTATTGATTTTTGCTAAATTATCGAGCAGTGCAGTTGCGGCTTTTGAATCAAGTGCTCCTGTTGGCTCATCTGCAAAAACAAGTGAAGGATTGGATATTAGAGCTCTAGCTGCAGATGTACGCTGCTTTTGACCCCCGGAAATTTCATTCGGGTATTTCGCTAAAATATCTGGAATCCCTAAAATCGATACAAGCTCCTGTAAACGTTTTTCTGCCGCTGCTTTTGGAATGGAACTAAGCGATAATGGCAGTAGAATATTTTCCTTTACCGTCAATGTATCAAGTAAATTATAGTCCTGGAAGATGAAGCCGAGTTCATCACGTCTAAACTTTGCTAATGTACGCTCTTTCATCCCTTGAAGCTTTTGCCCATTAATTTCGACAAATCCGTCTGTCACTTGGTCAATGGAACAGAGTACATTTAATAATGTTGTTTTTCCCGAACCAGAAGCACCCATAATGCCGACAAATTCGCCTTTTTCCACTTCCAAATCTATGCCCTTTAATACTTCCTGTGCAAGCGAGCGCTTACCATATGTTTTTCGAACTTTACGTGCGATTAAAATGCTCATTGTTTCCCATCCCTTCTTGTTACTTTCATTCTACATGTTCCGTTCATAGGAATCGTTTGATTTACATGACAAAAACGCGTGGTAAGTGACAAGTTCGTCACATTCCAAGCGTTTTTTGATATTCATTCACTTTAGGGAAAGTAATTTTTACAGAAGTACCTACCCCTTCTGTTGATTCAATGTCCAGAAGAATATGCAGAGATTGTGCCGCCTGTTTAGCGAGGTACAGCCCCATTCCTGTAGCAGCGCTCGTTTCACGACCAATTGTTCCAGTGTAGGATTTCCGGAACACACGCGGTAAATCTTCACGCTTTATACCGATTCCGTCATCTTGAATAATGAGAACTGCCTGTTCATTCACTGTATGAGCAGATATTCTGATTTCTCCCCCGACATCACTATACTTAACCGCATTCGATAAAATTTGCCTTACGATAAAAGCCAGCCACTTTGCGTCTGATTGTACAGACAGATCGTCCACTTCCAGATCAATGGCAATTTGCTTTTCAAAACACCAGCTGCGCAATGCTTTAATTTCTTGAATAAGTACATCCTTCACCTTTACTTTTTCTATTCGGTTATCAAGTTCAATCGTCATAAGACGTGTTGCATGAAGCTGCTGGTCTAATAATAAATAAAGGCGCAGCCATTCATTTTCGATGCGTTCCTTTACTTCGCTTTTCCCTACTTTTTCTAATAACAGCTGCATTGCCGTTAATGGGGATTTCATTTCATGCACCCATGCCAAAAGCTCATCCTGCCTTTCTAGTACGATTAGCTTCTGTTCCTGTATTTTTGTATTTTTATCAGCAAGCTGCTCTTTATAATCTTCATGAATAACGTCATAGTAAGTTCCACTAAACTTCGCATACGGCTTCATCAATTTCCTGTCTTTCATATAACGTAAACTGAAATAACCGGCTACTAGCGTAAACCAGATAATGTTTAAATAAAGCAGGGAAACATTTTGAAATCCTGTATCGAGAAATAATATTAAATTCATTAGCAGCTGAAGTAGTATAATAAATAGAATGGCGGATATATATTGTCTTATAAACAAGCGGATCATGCATCCACCGCCAAATAGCCAAGGCCTTTTTTTGTCATTATGACATTGATAAGCCCTATATCCTCTAAACGTTGGCGTAAGCGGTTTACATTGACCGTTAATGTGTTGTCGTTTACGAAGCGCTCATCGTCCCATAATTTACGCATTAGTTCATCCCGGGACACGATTTGTCCTTTCGCCTTGACCAGCACTTTTAAAATAAACAGCTCATTTTTTGTTAACTCCACCTGTTTATCTTTATAATGAACAATCGCGCGGTCATAATGAATTTCAGCTCCATTCCATTTTTCAATATCACTTTGCTGCGTTTCCTGATAATTATAAGCACGACGAAGCAATGCTTGTACTTTTGCGACTAATACTTCCGTATGGAAAGGTTTTTGCACAAAGTCATCCGCTCCCATTTGCATCGCCATAATCATGTCCATTGGGTGATCGCGTGAGGATAGAAATAAAATAGGGACATTCGATACCGCCCTTATTTCACGACACCAATGGAAGCCGTCAAATGCAGGTAACTGAATATCAATAATAACAAGCTGAGGCTCTTCTTCTTTAAAAGTCACCATTATATGTTGAAAGTCTTTCGGTCCAATTACTTGTATATTCCATTGTGCTAATCGTTCACCTATCAGTTCAAAAATGGAGACATCATCTTCTATTAATAATACCTTCAAAGAACACCACTCCTTCTATATACTTCCATTATACAAAAAACTAACAGTCCAACCGTTACAAACTTTGCTATAATCAATTCAATTACAGGAATTATAGGTAAAGAGGTGGGGAAAGAAAAATGGATCTACGCCAAATCGAATACTTTGTTGAGGTAGCCAAGCATTTAAGTTTTACGAAGGCAGCCGCAACTTTGCATGTGTCACAGCCATCTATTAGTAAAGCAATCCAAAACTTTGAGTCAGAGCTGGGTGTACCGTTATTTTACCGTTCATCCAAACAGCTTGAGCTGACAGATGCCGGTCAGGCCGTACTTGTGAATTCGATGCAAGTACTTGAATCATTTCAAAACCTGCGTTCCGAATTAACGGATTTGATGGAATTAAAGAAAGGCCAAATCCGTATCGGTATTCCACCAATCGTTGGGGCCGAGTTTTTTTCAAAATTGATTAGCTATTATAAAGAGCTTAATCCATATATCGAAATTTTATTGACGGAAGTCGGAACGAAGCGCATACGCCAGGAAATTGAAGCAGGTGAATTGGATGTCGGGTTAGTATGCAGTGTGACTTCCACGAACGAATCTTTGGAAACGATACGGTTTTTAAAAGATCCTTTAATGTTAATCGTCCATGAAAGCCATCCTTTAGCAGCAAAGGAAACGATACAGCTAAGCGAATTAGCAAATGAGACTTTTATTATTTACCGGAAAGATTTTATTTTATATGACCGCATTATCGAAGAATGCTCCAAACATGGATTCTTCCCTACAATTGCCTGTGAAACAACTCAGAAAGATTTATTTATCGAAATGGTTCAGGCAAAGCTGGGGATTGCACTGCTTCCAAAAAAGCTTGCCGAAAAAATTCCATACACTTCGATTAAATGCATCCCTTTTCAGGAAGAAGCAATCTATCTTGAATTAGGGGTTACGTGGAAGAAAAATAAATACTTGCCTTTTGCTGTACGGGAATTTATTAAACTTGCCAGGGAATTTGTTTCCCAATAAAAAAGTTGCCTAGAAAGTTTCAGAATCTCTGGGCAACCATTTTAATCTGTTTCCCTACATAATACGGCCAATCTGATCATTCGCCTGTGTAAGGAAACCGTTATTGCTTGGGAAATTTATATGCCGGAATTTGTAATGTTAAAAAAACTACTATTTCAAAAGAAATAGTAGTCAGACTGTAGACAAACTCGAAGAAATTCGAGTTTGCTTACAGTCTTTTTTGTTTTAAAATAAAGTTAACTAGTAAAAACCGTTGATTTCCATTCCAGGGGACGCGTTTCGCGGGCGGGTGCCAATCCTCCTCGTCGCTACGCTCCTGCGGTGTATCGGCAGTCCCGCTTTTCCCGCAGAAGTCGCCCCTTCCATTTCAATCAACTTGATTTATTCTTTCTAATAAAGTTTATCTAAATCAAAGAGGTGTCGCCATATGATGACTAAAAACCAAATGAATGAACGTAATCAATTAGAAATGTTGACGATTGAACAGCTTGTCCCAGAAAATCATCTCGTTCGTAAATTAGATGCAGCCATTGACTTTTCGTTTGTATATCCATTAGTTGAAAACTTATATTCACCTTTCGGTAGACCTAGTATTGATCCTGTTGTTTTATTCAAAATGACGATGATTCAATATGTTTTTGGTATTCGTTCGATGCGTCAAACGATTAAGGAAATTGAAACGAATGTAGCGTACCGTTGGTTTTTAGGTTTCGGTTTTCATACTGAAGTGCCTCACTTCTCTACGTTTGGGAAAAATTATACGCGACGTTTTGAGGATACAGATGTATTTGAACAGATTTTCTATCGTATCTTGAAAGAAATTGTAGATGCTGGTTTATTATCAGCTGACCATATCTTTATTGATTCTACACATATTAAGGCAAGTGCGAATAAACGTAAATTTGATAAAAAGATGGTTCGAAAAGAGACACGTGCTTATGAAGAAAAGCTACAGGAAGAGTTAAACATAGACCGTGAAAAGAACGGAAAAAAGCCGTTTCCAACGGAGAAGTTTGAAAAGGAAGAATGGAAAGAAATCAAAGAGAGCACAACGGACCCTGAAAGTGGTTACTATGTGAAGGACGAACGGACAAAACAATTTGCCTATTCATTTCATGCAGCGACAGATGAACGTGGATTTGTTTTAGGGGCAATTGTGACACCAGGAAATGTTCATGACAGCCATATGCTACAACCTCTTGTTGAAAAGGTCATTCATCGTGTGAAAAAGCCTGTGGCTGTTGCTGCGGATGCTGCTTATAAAACGCCTGCGATTACGAACTTTTTGTTAGAAAATCAAATGTTGCCTGTTCTTCCTTATACAAGACCAAAAACGAAAGATGGCTTCTTCCGTAAACATGAGTATGTCTATGATGAGCATTATGATTGCTATATTTGCCCGAATAACCAGATGTTGCGCTATACAACGACGACGAAAGAAGGCTATCGCCAATACAAATCGAATCCAGCGGTTTGTGCGGATTGCCCATTTCTAGCACAATGTACTGAAAGTAAAAATCATACAAAAATGATTCAGCGACATATTTGGGCAGACTATCTGGAAGAAGCCGAACATCTTCGTCATCATCATGAAATTAAATCCATTTATGCACAACGGAAAGAGACGGTTGAACGTGTCTTTGCGGATGCGAAAGAGAAGCATGGTATGCGATGGACAACGCTAAGAGGCCTTAAAAAATTGTCCATGCAAGCGATGCTTACTTTTGCTGCCATGAATTTGAAGAAACTTGCCACATGGACTTGGCAAGGGGCTTAATATAGGGCATATTCCCTCGAAGAGGAGACTCTTTTAGAGGATTTCAGAAGCTAATTTAATAAAAGAAATGACAAAAGGCATCGAGAGACGGGCTCTCGATGCCTTTTGTCGACAATCTGACTACTATTTCAAAAGAAATAGTAGTAACTTAGTAAACCTTATGCATTTACTTTTTGCTTTGCTTTAGCTTCAATACGCTTTTTGTGTAAAATTGGCTCTGTGTAGCCATTTGGCTGATCATAACCTTTAAATATTAATTCGCTTGCCGCTTGGAAAGCTACAGAATCCTCATAGTTTGCTGACATTGGCGAGTATTCCGGATCTTCGGCATTTTGCTCATCTACCACTTTTGCCATACGATTCAACGATTCCTCTACTTGTTCTTTCGTACAAATACCATGATGCAGCCAGTTTGCAACATGCTGACTTGAAATACGCAATGTTGCGCGGTCTTCCATTAAGCCGATATCGTTAATATCCGGCACTTTTGAACAGCCCACACCGTGTTCCACCCAGCGAACAACATAGCCTAGAATTCCTTGTACATTATTATCAAGCTCATTTTGAATTTCTTCCGGTGACCAGTCTGTGTTTGCAGCAACCGGAATTTCCAAAATCGCATCCTGTAAATCTTCTGATGTCACAATACCTTTTTGAACCTCTTTTACATTTACTTCATGGTAATGAGTGGCATGTAAAGTTGCTGCTGTTGGCGATGGTACCCATGCAGTATTCGCACCTGCTTTCGGGTGATTGATTTTTTGTTCAATCATATCCGCCATTAAGTCCGGCATTGCCCACATACCTTTACCAATTTGTGCACGTCCTTGCAAACCTGCATTTAATCCAACAACGACATTGGACTTTTCATAAGAAGTTAGCCATGTTGATGTTTTCATTTCGCCTTTGCGAATCATTGGACCGGCTTCCATCGATGTGTGGATTTCATCACCTGTACGATCCAGGAATCCAGTGTTAATAAATACGATACGGTTTTTCACTTCACGAATACATGCTTTTAAGTTAAGTGATGTACGGCGCTCTTCATCCATAACACCGATCTTTAACGTGAACCGTTCCACCCCGATTAAATCTTCTACACGCTCAAATAGTTTATTTGCAAATGCTACTTCCTCTGAACCGTGCATTTTCGGTTTTACAATATAAATAGAACCTTTTTGAGAGTTTTTATACTGGCCATTACCGATTACTTCATGCTTCGCTATTAAGCTCGTTACGACGCCATCCATTATTCCTTCAGGCACTTCGCTACCATCTTTATCTAAAATAGCCGGATTTGTCATCAAGTGGCCTACATTACGGATAAACATTAGTGAACGGCCGTTTAATGTTACCGTATCACCATTAACTCCCATATATACACGGTCCGGATTTAATGTACGTGTTACCGTTTTTGAGCCTTTTTCAAAAGTTGCCGACAAGTCGCCTTTCATTAGCCCTAACCAGTTCGCATATACTTCTACTTTATCTTCCGCATCTACTGCCGCTACCGAGTCCTCGCAGTCCATAATTGTTGTAATTGCCGACTCTAAATAAATATCTTTTACACCAGCTGCATCGTCTTTTCCGATTGGATGATTGCGGTCGATTTGAATTTCAATGTGTAAATCATTATTTTTCAGTAAAATCGCAGTTGGCTGTTCTGCTGTACCTTGATAGCCCACTAACTTTTCAGGTTCTGTCAGTGTCGTAGTTTCACCATTTGCAAGTGTCACTACTAATTGGCTTTCTGCAATTTTATAAGTTGTCGCTTCTTTATGTGAAGCTGCTGTTAAAGGAGCAGCTTGATCTAAAAACTTTTTCGCATAATCAATTACTTTGTTACCACGTATCGGATTATAACCCTTGCCTGCTTCAGCGCCATCTTCATCACTGATAGCATCTGTACCATAAAGTGCATCATAGAAACTTCCCCAACGTGCATTTGCCGCATTAATCGCATAACGTGCATTGCTTACAGGTACAACTAATTGCGGACCTGCCTGATATGCAATTTCTGCATCAACTTTTTCAGTTTCCACTTGGAACTCTTCTACTTTTGGTTCTACATAACCGATTTCCTCTAGAAATGCTTTATAATCGGCAAATTGGAAATTCCCCTTATTCCCTTTATGCCAATCATTAATTTGTGCCTGCATTGAATCGCGCTTAGCAAGCAATGCCTTATTTTCAGGTGCCAGCTCATGAACTAGCTGATCAAAGCCGTCCCAAAATACCGTTTGCTCTACACCGCTATTCGGTAATACTTGTTCATTAATAAACTGAAATAATACTTCCGCTACTTGTAAGTTCCCCACTTGCACGTAATTTGTCATTATTAAGTCCCCCTTTTAAATGAACATTTCTAATAACTAATTAGAATCCCCTGTTCTTACGTTTCATTATACAAGAGTCATGATATATAAATGAAATACATATATTGAATAAACATTATGCCTTTACGCTATAAGGGTACAAAAAAAACACCTTGCAAGCGTCCCTGCAAGGTGTTTTTAAAAAATTAGCAATTAGCTAAAATTATTTTTGGATAGATGCTACTACGCCAGCGCCTACAGTACGGCCACCCTCACGGATAGAGAATTTAGTACCTTCTTCTAAAGCGATTGGAGCGATTAATTCAACAGTCATTTCGATGTTATCGCCAGGCATAACCATTTCTACGCCTTCTGGTAACATGCAGATACCAGTTACGTCAGTTGTACGGAAGTAGAACTGAGGGCGGTAGTTAGAGAAGAATGGAGTGTGACGTCCACCCTCTTCTTTTGATAATACATAAACTTCAGCTTTGAAGTTAGTGTGTGGAGTGATTGAACCTGGTTTAGCTAATACTTGACCACGTTGGATATCTTCACGAGCAATACCACGTAATAAAGCACCGATGTTGTCACCAGCTTCAGCGTAATCTAATAATTTACGGAACATTTCTACACCAGTTACAGTTGTAGTTTTAGCTTCTTCTTCGATACCGATAACTTCTACAACGTCACCAACTTTAACTTGACCACGTTCAACACGGCCAGTTGCTACTGTACCACGACCAGTAATAGAGAATACGTCCTCTACTGGCATCATGAATGGTTTGTCAGTTTGACGTTCTGGAGTTGGGATGTAAGAATCTACAGCGTCCATTAATTCAACGATTTTTTCTTCCCATTCTGCTTCGCCTTCTAAAGCTTTTAATGCAGAACCTTTGATTACTGGAACATCGTCGCCTGGGAAGTCATATTCAGATAGTAAGTCACGGATTTCCATTTCTACTAATTCTAATAATTCTTCGTCGTCAACCATATCACATTTGTTCATGAATACTACTAAGTAAGGAACACCTACTTGTTTAGAAAGTAAGATGTGCTCACGAGTTTGTGGCATTGGGCCGTCAGCAGCAGATACTACTAAGATACCGCCGTCCATTTGTGCAGCACCAGTGATCATGTTTTTAACATAGTCAGCGTGACCTGGGCAGTCAACGTGTGCATAGTGACGAGTTGCAGTTTCATACTCTACGTGAGAAGTATTGATTGTGATACCGCGCTCTTTTTCTTCTGGAGCGTTGTCGATGTCAGCGTAAGATTTAGCTGCACCACCCATTTTTTTAGAAAGAACTGTTGCGATAGCAGCAGTTAAAGTTGTTTTACCATGGTCAACGTGTCCGATTGTACCAACGTTAGCATGCGTTTTTGAACGGTCAAATTTTTCTTTAGCCATTAGAAAATGCCTCCTCAGAGATATGTTTTATTTTTTTTAAAATTATTTATTCTAAGATGCCGACTATAAACGGGCCCCATCTATAGTCAGTCAATCATAGCTTACAAATTATTTATACTTGATGCAAGGTGAAATTTCAATTATTCACCTTTATTTTTTTTGATGATATCTTCTGCAATTGATTTTGGTACTTCTTCATAGTGATCAAATGTCATAGAGAATACACCGCGACCTTGAGTTGCAGAACGTAAAGTTGTAGCATATCCGAACATTTCAGATAGTGGAACCATAGAACGTACTACTTGAGAGTTACCACGAGCTTCCATACCCTCTACGCGACCGCGACGAGCAGTAATGTTACCCATAATATCACCAAGGTACTCTTCTGGAATTACAACTTCTACTTTCATCATTGGCTCTAAGATTACTGGGTTACATTTTTTAGCTGCTTCTTTTAATGCCATAGATGCAGCGATTTTGAACGCCATTTCACTTGAGTCAACGTCATGGTAAGAACCGAATACTAATTTCGCTTTAATGTCGATTAGTGGGTAACCAGCAACAACACCGCGGTCAAGAGAGTCACGTAGACCCGCTTCTACTGCAGGGATGTATTCACGAGGTACAACACCACCAACGATAGCGTTTTCGAATTCGAAACCTTTACCCTCTTCGTTTGGAGAGAACTCGATCGTTACGTCACCGTATTGACCGCGACCACCAGATTGACGAGAGAATTTACCTTGAACTTTAGCTTCGCTACGGAATGTTTCACGGTAAGATACCATTGGAGCACCCACGTTAGCTTCAACTTTAAATTCACGTTTCATACGGTCAACTAAGATATCAAGGTGAAGTTCACCCATACCAGAGATGATTGTTTGACCTGTTTCAGTGTCAGTATGAGCACGGAATGTTGGATCTTCTTCTTGTAGTTTTTGTAAAGCTTGACCCATTTTATCTTGGTCAGCTTTAGATTTTGGTTCTACAGAAAGAGAGATTACTGGCTCTGGGAATTCCATTGACTCTAAGATAACAAGGTTTTTCTCGTCACATAGAGTATCACCTGTTGTAGTATCTTTAAGACCTACAGCAGCAGCGATGTCACCAGCGAATACTTTTGAAATCTCTTCACGAGAGTTAGCGTGCATTTGTAGGATACGACCTACACGCTCACGTTTACCTTTAGAAGAGTTTTGTACGTAAGAACCTGAATCCAATGTACCTGAGTACACACGGAAGAATGTTAACTTACCTACGAATGGGTCTGTCATTACTTTGAATGCAAGAGCTGAGAATGGCTCATCATCAGAAGAATGGCGGATGATTTCTTCGTCACCGTCGATGTCAGTACCTTTAATAGCTTCTACATCTGTTGGAGCTGGAAGGTAATCAACAGCCGCATCAAGCATTTTACGAACACCTTTGTGTTTGAATGCTGTACCACAAAGTACTGGGTAGAACTCTACCGCGATAGTAGCTTTACGGATTGCCGCTTTTAATTCTTCTTTAGTAATTTCTTCGCCTTCTAAGTATTTCTCCATAAGTTCTTCATCAACACTTGCAACAGCGTCGATTAATTTCTCACGGTACTCTTCAGCTTGATCCATGAATTCTGCAGGGATTTCTCCTACAGTTAAATCTGTACCTTCGTCGTTACCGTAGAAAGTAGCGTTCATTTCGATTAAATCGATAATTCCGCGGAACTCATCTTCAGCACCGATTGGTAATTGGATTGGGTGAGCATTAGCTTGTAAACGCTCATGTAATGTACCTACAGAATATAGGAAGTCTGCACCCATTTTATCCATTTTGTTGATAAATACGATACGAGGAACTCCGTATGTTGTAGCTTGACGCCATACTGTTTCAGTTTGAGGCTCAACACCAGATTGAGCATCTAATACTGTTACAGCACCATCAAGTACGCGTAAAGAACGTTCAACTTCAACAGTGAAGTCTACGTGTCCTGGAGTATCGATGATGTTAATACGGTGACCATTCCATTGAGCTGTTGTTGCAGCAGAAGTGATTGTGATACCACGCTCTTGCTCTTGCTCCATCCAGTCCATTTGAGAACCGCCATCATGAGTTTCACCGATTTTGTGAATCTTACCAGTGTAATAAAGGATACGCTCAGTAGTTGTTGTTTTACCAGCATCAATGTGAGCCATGATCCCAATATTACGTGTATTCTCTAGAGAGAATTCGCGTTTCATAGGAAATTTCTCCTTCCATATTGGGTTAACTGTATAGATGGTAAAAATCTTAGCCCCAGCAATGCTAGAGCAAAGATCAAATTACCAACGGTAGTGAGCGAATGCTTTGTTCGCTTCTGCCATTTTGTGCATATCTTCACGTTTCTTAACTGAAGCACCTGTGTTGTTAGATGCATCTAAGATTTCGTTAGCTAAACGCTCTTCCATCGTTTTTTCTCCACGAAGACGAGCGTAGTTTACTAAATAACGTAAACCTAAAGTTGTACGACGTTCTGGACGAACTTCTACTGGTACTTGGTAGTTAGAACCACCAACACGACGAGCACGTACTTCTAGTACAGGCATTACGTTGTTTAATGCAGCTTCAAATACTTCTAAAGCATTTTGACCCGAACGCTCTTGAACTAATTCGAAAGCTCCGTATAAAATCTTTTGAGAAGTACCTCTTTTACCATCAATCATCATTTTGTTGATTAAACGAGTTACTAATTTTGAATTATAAAGTGGATCTGGTAACACGTCACGTTTGGAAACAGGACCTTTACGAGGCATGTGTTTTCCTCCTTTCAAATCGTTGTATATTTAAACTTAAATTATTTTTTTTCTTTAGGGCGTTTAGTACCGTATTTAGAACGAGATTGTAAACGACCGTTAACACCAGCTGTATCAAGTGCACCACGAACGATGTGGTAACGTACTCCAGCTAAGTCTTTTACGCGTCCGCCACGGATAAGAACTACACTGTGCTCTTGTAAGTTGTGACCTTCACCTGGGATATACGCAGTAACCTCAAGTTGGTTAGTTAAGCGTACACGAGCGTATTTACGTAAAGCCGAGTTCGGTTTACGTGGTGTCATTGTACCTACACGAGTACAAACTCCGCGTTTTTGAGGAGACTTAACGTCAGTTAAAGATTTTTTAAATGAGTTATATCCTTTGTTTAACGCTGGAGATTTTGATTTCGTGCTTTTAGATTGACGAGGCTTACGTACTAATTGGTTAATTGTAGGCATCGATTTGTCCTCCCTTCATTTTTTCCTTGTTTCAATACCACACATCCAGGTGGTTCATTTTTTGGGTAAAAACAAAGTCTTTGTGTACTTTACACAAAAACTACATCGCAGTAATCGCAACAACTGCAGCTCCAACATGAATGCCGCAAGCTTTACCAAGTTCTTTCTTTGAATCGACGTAATTGACTGGTACACCGATTTCTTTCGCGAGAAGAATGGCCGGATCGGTTACCCATTTGTCTGCATCGATTGCGACAAAAAGAGCTGTTACTTGTCCAGCATACATTGCTTTCACTGCTTGCTTTATACCTATGATTGTTTTACTGGCCTGCTTTACTTGATCGTAAGACATTTTCATATCCTCCTAAGTACAGACAGTTAACTATCAACCTTCAATATATTATCATTCCAAACTTACACTGTCAACAGATTTCTTATGAAAGTATGTTGGTTAATATTTAATCCAAGGATATTTCCAAGAAAATCTCCCGACAAAGTATGGTCTCTGTCGGGATCTCTTCATTTATATACTGCTATTCAGCTGTAATTACTTCTGCTGATTCTTCTTGCTCCATACGGATTTGACGGTAACGTTGCATACCAGTACCAGCCGGAACTAGTTTACCGATAATTACGTTTTCCTTCAGACCTAGAAGCTCATCACGTTTACCTTTAATTGCAGCATCCGTTAACACACGTGTTGTTTCCTGGAATGATGCAGCTGATAAGAATGATTCTGTTTCAAGAGAAGCTTTTGTAATACCTAAGATGACAGGACGGCAAGTTGCTGGAGTTTTTCCGCTAAGTACGGCTTCAGCATTTGCTTCAGAGAATTGGTGGATATCAAGAAGTGACCCTGGTAATAACTCTGTGTCACCAGCTTCAATCACGCGCACTTTACGAAGCATTTGGCGAACCATTACTTCGATGTGTTTGTCTCCGATTTCTACCCCTTGCATACGGTATACTTTTTGTACTTCTTTTAATAAATATTCTTGAACTGTCGATACATCTTTAACTTTTAATAATTGCTTCGGATCGATAGAACCTTCAGACAATGTTTGACCCGCTACAATTGTGTCGCCTTCTGCTACTTTTAGACGCGCATTGTAAGGTGCTTGGTATTTACGTGTTTCCACATCACCTTGGATCGTTACTTCTTTAAGACCTTCACGAATTTCTTCGATTTCGATTACTGTACCAGTAATTTCTGAAATGACTGCTTGACCTTTAGGGTTACGAGCCTCGAAAATTTCCTGGATACGTGGAAGACCTTGTGTAATATCGTTACCGGCTACCCCACCTGTATGGAATGTACGCATCGTTAACTGTGTACCTGGCTCACCGATAGATTGTGCAGCAATAATACCAACTGCTTCACCAACTTCTACCTCTTCACCAGTAGCTAAGTTCATACCGTAACATTTTTTACATACGCCGTGTTTTGTATTACATGTAAATGCAGAACGGATTGTAATTTCTTCGATATTTGCATCATTGATAACACGAGCAATATCTTGTGTAATTAAACCATCACGCTCTACGATAACCGCTCCTGTTTCTGGATGGCGAACTGTTTTCTTCACATAACGACCAACAATACGTTCGTCTAACGCTTCGATCAATTCGTTTCCTTCCATTAATGAACCGATTAATAAACCGCGGTCAGTACCACAGTCGTCTTCACGAACGATAACA
Organism: Solibacillus isronensis; assembly: GCF_900168685.1. Lineage (NCBI taxonomy): Bacteria > Bacillati > Bacillota > Bacilli > Caryophanales > Caryophanaceae > Solibacillus > Solibacillus isronensis. The sequence continues at coordinate 46,457 of NZ_FVZN01000009.1, forward strand.
TCTTGTGCTACGTCTACTAAACGACGAGTTAAGTAACCTGAGTCGGCAGTTTTTAGTGCTGTATCGGCAAGACCTTTACGCGCACCGTGTGTAGAGATGAAGTACTCTAATACTGTTAAACCTTCACGGAATGAAGACTTGATTGGTAACTCGATAATACGACCAGCCGGGTTGGCCATCAGACCACGCATACCAGCTAACTGTGTAAAGTTCGATGCGTTACCACGGGCACCAGAGTCAGACATCATGAAGATCGGGTTAGTTTTTTGTAAAGATTTCATCAGCTTGCCTTGAATTTCATCTTTCGCAGCTGTCCATACGTTGATAACTCGGTTATAACGCTCCTCCTCAGTAATTAAACCGCGGCGGAACTGGATCATTACTTTATCTACTTTGCTTTGAGCTTCATCTAAGATTACACCTTTATCCGGTAATACGACGATGTCAGATACACCTACTGTAATACCTGCGCGAGTAGAATATTTGAAACCTAAGTTTTTCATGCGGTCAAGCATCTTAGAAGTTTCTGTAATGTGGAACTCTTTGAATACTTCAGCAATAACATTTCCTAAGAATTTTTTACGGAAAGGATCTACTACAGGCATATTTGTGAAGTGCTTCGCTAAAATAGCGCGGCGTTGTGCTTCAACTTTTTCTGATTCAGATAAATCAGCATAGCCTTCTGTTGCTTCGATTTCTTTCAGTAACTCTTCGTCAATTGTTAAGTTTACGAAGTATTTTTCAGGTGTTTTTTGCTCTAAGTTGACTGCAGTAGGCTCATTAATATAAGGGAATGAGCGTGGTAAAATTTCATTGAAGATTACTTTACCTACAGTCGATAATAAGAACATTTTATTTTGTTCTTCTGTAAATGTCGGGTTATTTAATGAGCTTGCTTTAATCGCAATACGAGAGTGTAAATGTACATGACCGTTTTGGTAGGCGATTAACACTTCGTTTGAATCATTAAATATTGCTCCTTCACCACGAGCACCTTCACGCTCAAGTGTTAAGTAATAGTTACCTAATACCATATCCTGAGATGGAGTTACTACCGGTTTCCCGTCTTTCGGGTTAAGGATGTTTTGCGCTGCTAACATAAGTAAGCGAGCTTCTGCTTGTGCTTCAGCTGATAATGGAACGTGAACCGCCATTTGGTCACCATCGAAGTCAGCGTTATAAGCTGTACATACTAATGGGTGAAGACGAATTGCACGACCTTCTACTAGTGTAGGCTCGAATGCTTGGATACCAAGTCGGTGTAATGTCGGTGCACGGTTAAGTAATACCGGATGCTCACGAATTACATCTTCTAATACATCCCAAACTTCGTTGTGTAAACGCTCAATTTTACGTTTTGCACTCTTAATGTTATGGGCAAGGCCACGTTCTACTAACTCTTTCATTACGAAAGGTTTAAATAGTTCGATTGCCATTTCTTTTGGAAGACCACATTGGTACATTTTTAAGTTAGGACCTACTACGATAACCGAACGACCAGAGTAGTCTACACGTTTACCAAGTAAGTTTTGACGGAAACGACCTTGTTTCCCTTTCAGCATATGTGAAAGTGATTTTAAAGGACGGTTACCAGGACCTGTTACAGGACGACCGCGGCGACCATTATCGATTAATGCGTCAACCGCTTCTTGTAACATACGTTTTTCGTTTTGTACGATAATGCTTGGTGCACCAAGGTCAAGTAAACGTTTTAAACGGTTGTTACGGTTAATAACACGACGGTAAAGGTCATTTAAGTCAGATGTAGCAAAACGTCCACCATCTAATTGCACCATCGGACGAAGCTCTGGCGGAATTACCGGTAGTACATCTAAGATCATCCACTCTGGTTTGTTGCCTGAGTTACGGAATGATTCTACTACTTCTAAACGTTTAATCGCACGTGTACGGCGTTGGCCTTGTGCAGATTTTAACTCTTCTTTTAAAACTTGTGTTTCATCTTCTAAGTCAATTTTCTCTAAAAGACGTTTAATCGCTTCAGCACCCATTGCTGCTTCGAATTCGTTACCATACTTTTCACGGTATGCACGGTATTCTTTTTCAGAAAGTAAGTCTTTATAGCCTAAAGACGTTTGACCTGGGTCGACTACTACATAAGAAGCAAAGTAAATTACCTCTTCCAATGCACGTGGAGACATATCTAAAATAAGACCCATACGGCTTGGAATACCTTTGAAGTACCAAATATGTGATACAGGTGCTGCTAGTTCGATATGTCCTTGGCGTTCACGGCGAACTTTAGAACGCGTTACTTCTACGCCACAACGGTCACAAACGACACCTTTATAACGTACACGCTTATATTTACCACAGTGACATTCCCAGTCTTTTGTTGGTCCAAAGATACGTTCACAGAATAGACCATCTTTTTCTGGTTTTAATGTACGGTAGTTAATTGTTTCTGGTTTTTTTACTTCTCCGTATGACCAAGAACGGATCTTGTCAGGTGAAGCTAAACCAATTTTCATATATTCAAATTCATTAACATCGATCAAGGAGCCTACCTCCCTTTAGTTATAAGTCGTAAATGACTTTTAATGTAGCTCTACACTTACAAAATTTCATATTAGGCCATAATGAAACTTGCATTTAAAATATAAGAAAAACCGGGCAGGGCATATACCTGCCCGATTCAATTGAAGTTATTCAAATGATTCTACTGGGTCTTCTTCTTTATCATTAGATCTTTCGACTGGTGCAGCTACTTCATCTTCATCGTCAAGGTCGCGTAATTCCACTTCCTCGTCGTTGATTGTAAGCATCTTCACATCCATACCTAATGATTGAAGTTCTTTAATTAATACTTTAAATGATTCTGGAACACCTGGTTCTGGAACACTTTCACCTTTTACGATTGCTTCGTATGTTTTCACACGACCTACAACGTCATCCGATTTTACAGTTAAAATCTCTTGTAACGTGTAAGCAGCACCGTATGCTTCAAGTGCCCAAACCTCCATCTCACCGAAGCGCTGACCACCGAATTGTGCTTTACCACCAAGCGGCTGTTGCGTTACTAATGAGTAAGGTCCAGTTGAACGTGCATGAAGTTTATCGTCAACCATGTGCGCTAGTTTGATCATGTACATGATACCAACAGAAACGCGGCTATCGAATGGCTCACCTGAACGTCCATCATAAAGAATTGTTTTACCGTCACGGTTCATACCAGCTTCTTCCATCGTTTCCCAAACATCGGCTTCGTTGGCACCATCGAATACTGGTGACGCCATATGAATACCTAAGTAACGAGAAGCCATACCTAAGTGTAGCTCAAGCACTTGTCCGATGTTCATACGAGAAGGTACCCCTAGTGGGTTAAGCATGATATCTACTGGTGTTCCGTCCGGCATGAACGGCATATCCTCTTCCGGTAAAATACGTGAAATTACACCTTTGTTACCGTGACGTCCGGCCATTTTGTCACCAACGCGGATTTTACGTTTTTGAACAATATAAGCACGAACTAATTGGTTTACACCTGGTGGTAATTCATCGCCGTCTTCACGGTTGAATACTTTAACATCTAAAATGATACCGCCAGCTCCGTGTGGTACACGTAGAGAAGTATCACGTACTTCACGAGCTTTTTCACCGAAGATAGCATGTAATAAACGCTCTTCCGCAGTTAACTCTGTAACTCCTTTAGGCGTAACTTTACCTACTAGAATGTCACCATCGCGAACTTCTGCACCGATACGGATAATTCCGCGGTCGTCCAAGTTACGAAGTGCATCTTCACCCACGTTTGGAATATCACGTGTGATCTCTTCAGGTCCAAGCTTAGTATCACGAGACTCTGATTCATATTCTTCAATATGAACAGAAGTATATACATCGTCTTTAACAAGACGTTCGCTCATAATTACAGCATCCTCGTAGTTGAAGCCGTCCCATGTCATGAACGCAACAAGTACGTTTTGACCAAGTGCTAATTCGCCTTTTTCCATAGATGGACCATCAGCTAAAATATCACGAGGTTTTACACGGTCGCCAACTTTTACGATTGGACGTTGGTTATAAGAAGTACCTTGGTTAGAACGAATGAATTTTTGTAATTTATATTTTGTTAAATCGCCTTTTACTTCTTTACCATCTACTACTTCAATACGACGTACATGAATTGAACGTGCCTCTACATGTTCAACGATACCATCGTATTTTGCTACTACAGCAGCCCCAGAATCACGTGCATCTACATGCTCCATACCCGTACCAACGAATGGTGCGTTTGGATATAGTAATGGAACAGCTTGACGTTGCATGTTCGCTCCCATTAACGCACGGTTTGAGTCGTCGTTTTCTAAGAACGGAATACAAGCTGTCGCAGCAGATACTACTTGTTTAGGAGATACATCCATGTAGTCAATGCGGTCTTTAGAGAATACAGTGTTGTCACCACGGAAACGTCCAACAACTTCTTCATTCGCAAAAGTACCGTCTTCATTTAAGATTGAGTTCGCTTGTGCAACTACATAGTTATCCTCTTCGTCAGCAGTTAAGTAATGGATCTCGCTCGTTACAGCACCTGTTTCTGGATCAACACGGCGGTAAGGAGTTTCGATGAAGCCAAACTTGTTAACTTTTGCGAATGAAGATAATGAGTTGATAAGACCGATGTTCGGTCCCTCAGGAGTCTCGATCGGACACATACGACCATAGTGAGAGTAGTGAACGTCACGTACTTCCATACCAGCACGCTCACGTGTTAAACCACCAGGCCCTAATGCAGATAGACGACGCTTATGCGTTAACTCTGCTAATGGGTTTGTTTGGTCCATGAATTGAGACAATTGAGAGCTACCGAAGAACTCTTTAATTGAAGCGATAACAGGACGGATATTGATTAATTGTTGTGGTACGATTGCTGCTGTGTCATTAATTGACATACGCTCACGCACTACACGCTCCATACGAGATAAACCGATACGGAATTGGTTTTGCAGTAATTCACCAACAGAACGTAAACGACGGTTACCTAAATGGTCAATATCATCTGTGTTACCAACGTCATATAATAAGTTGAAGAAGTATGATACAGAAGCCAATACATCGGCTGGAGTAATATTTTTCACTTCTTCATCTATATAGGCGTTTGAAATAACATTAATTTCTTTTTGTGCTTCATCATTTGGTGCAAAGATTTTAACCGACTGAATTGTAATATCATCTTCCAATACACCACCAACCTGGTTTAATGTACGGAATCCGACACCACTTTCTAAATAAGGAATTAACTTATCTAAATTACGGCGGTCTAATAATGTACCTGCTTCCACAATAATTTCTCCTGTGTCAGGGTCCACTAAAGTTTCTGCAATCGTTTGGTTGAATAAACGATTTTTGATGTGAAGCTTTTTGTTCATTTTGTAACGACCAACATTCGCTAAATCATAGCGTTTTGCGTCAAAGAAGCGAGAATATAATAAGTTCTTCGCAGATTCAACTGTTGGTGGTTCACCTGGACGTAAACGTTCATAGATTTCAAGTAGGGCCTTTTCAGTACCTTCTGTATTATCTTTTTCTAACGTATTACGTAAATATTCATTGTCGCCAATGATATCTAAAATTTCTTGATCCGAGCCAAAACCTAATGCACGTAAAAGTACTGTTACCGGTAATTTACGTGTACGATCGATACGTACATATACAACGTCTTTAGCATCTGTTTCATATTCAAGCCATGCACCACGGTTTGGAATAACCGTTGCGCCAAAGCCTTTTTTACCGTTTTTATCCGTTTTTTCGTGGAAGTATACACTTGGAGAACGAACTAACTGTGAAACGATAACACGCTCAGCACCGTTAATAATAAACGTACCTGTTTCTGTCATTAATGGGAAATCACCCATAAAGACGTCTTGCTCTTTCACTTCGTTTGTTTCTTTGTTGTGCAAACGTACTTTTACACGTAATGGTGCAGCATAAGTAACGTCACGCTCTTTACACTCATCCACATCATACTTAGGATCTCCTAAAGTATAGTCGACGAATTCTAATGAAAGATTACCTGTAAAATCTTCGATTGGAGAAATGTCGTGGAACATCTCGCGCAACCCTTCTTCAAGGAACCACTCATAAGATGCTGTTTGGATTTCGATTAGATTCGGAAGTTCCAGCACCTCACTAATACGCGCAAAGCTTCTACGCTGGCGGTGTTGTCCGTACTGAACTAGTTGACCTGTCAACTCATTCACCCCTCAATAAAGCGATAATAGGTCTTTGCAAAAACATACAAATGGTGTATGATTTCGAAAGACAAAAAGAAAACGAGACTTTTTTTAAACCTCATTTTCGGTTAAACTTAACTTATTCTTAGCAGTATACCCGTAACTTTGAATATTTAATGCAAAAGGGCATACTACCTCAAAATAATAATTTTGCATTTTATTATGTTATCATACTCGATTTGTCAAGTCAATATTGGAAACTAATCTTACTTATTTTTTTGCACGAATAATCCAATATCCTTTTTTCTTCTCAACGACATCCACTTCTGAAAACATTCCTTCTAAATGACTCATAGTTGATGGAGCACCTTGCTTCTTCTGAATGACAATCCACAGTTCACCATTTTCCTCTAACAATTCATATGCACCGTCATAAAACTTGAAGATTGTTTCTTTACCAGCGCGAATTGGAGGATTTGTTAATACTGCGGCTACTTTCGTTCCAGGTTCTACAGCGGCTAATCCATCGCTTTCAAAAATACGTACATTTTGAACCCCGTTAAGCTGGGCATTTTTTTGAGACAAACTAACTGCTCGCGAATTAATATCCATCATGTATACTTCACGATCAGGGTTGTTTTTTGCAATCGATAGTCCGATCGGTCCATAGCCACAACCTACATCAAGCAAAACACCATCAATTTTAGGCATTTCAAACACATCGATTAGTACACGGGAACCAAAATCTACTTCGCTTTTACTGAATACACCCGTATCCGTTTCAAACGTAAATGTATTGCCTAATAAAGTGAATTTCCATTGGCGTGGTTTACTTTCAGTTTGAGGCTTATTTGAATAATAATGTTCAGACATGCAACACGCCTCCTTAGAAAAAATACATTTTGCGCTAATTTGTGCAAAATGATGTCTTTTCATGTGGATTACTATAAAAAATCAATATTTTCATATCCACAAAAGTTAAATAAAGAAAAGCCCGCCGCAAAAATGTGACGAGCTTTCCTTATTAAACTAAGCTCATAGCCTAGCAATTAAAGTTAAACTAAAATTATTTAACTTCTACTGAAGCGCCAACTTCTTCAAGTTTAGCTTTGATAGCTTCAGCTTCGTCTTTAGAAACGCCTTCTTTAAGAGCTTTAGGAGCGTTATCTACAACTTCTTTAGCTTCTTTTAAGCCTAAACCAGTGATTTCACGAACCACTTTGATTACTTTGATTTTTTCTCCACCAGCAGAAGCTAATACTACGTCAAACTCAGTTTTTTCTTCAGCAGCGCCTGCAGCACCACCAGCAACTACTGCTACTGGAGCAGCAGCTGTTACACCGAATTCTTCTTCGATTGCTTTTACTAAATCGTTTAATTCTAGAACTGTCATAGCTTTGATAGCTTCTAAGATTTGCTCATTGTTCATTTTAATTTCCTCCTATGGAATGTTTATTAGTTTTAGGCAGTTTGCCTGATTTTTGAAGTTATGAGGCTACTATTAAGCGCCTTGCTCTTCTTTTTGTTCTGCAACAGCTTTTGTTGCAAGTGCGAAGTTGCGCACTGGAGCTTGAAGTACAGATAAAAGCATTGATAATAGACCTTCGCGAGATGGAAGTTCTGCAAGAGCTTTAACGTCTTCAACTGATGCCAATGTACCTTCGATGATACCAGCTTTAATTTCTAACGCTTCGTTTTTCTTAGCGAACTCGTTAATAATTTTAGCAGGAGCTACTACGTCCTCGTTAGAGAATGCGATAGCGTTAGGACCAGTTAAAAATTCATTGATTCCTTCTAAACCAGCAGCTTCAGCAGCACGGCGAGATAAAGTGTTTTTGTAAACTTTGAACTCAACACCTGCTTCACGTAATTGCTTACGTAATTCAGTTACTTGCGCTACAGTTAAACCACGGTAATCTACTACTACTACAGAACCAGCAGCAGAGAATTTATCAGCGATTTCTTGAACTTGAACTTTTTTAGTTTCGATTGCTTTGCTCATGATGACACCTCCTATTAGAATGAGTCATTTATACCGACAAAGAAAAGCCTCTATATCAATAATAGACATAGAGGCTGAAAGTACATCATCTTTAAAAGAATCCGAACTCCTATGTCCTCGGTAGGATCATTAAGTGCATATGGCACCCCTACTGTCTACGGTACAAATGGATGATTCACAACAGCATTCATCTTACCAAGTAAGAAGCGCGTTGTCAACAAATTTTATAATACGGTTTTAAAAAACCGGAAATTATTTAACTGTTACGTTAGCAGCGTCAACTTTTACAGCAGGACCCATTGTAGTTGTAACGTTTACAGACTTCATGTAAGTACCTTTTGCTGCAGCTGGCTTAGCTTTTTGAACTACTTCAAATACAGCTAAGAAGTTTTCTACTAATTTTTCTGTATCGAAAGAAACTTTACCGATTGGTGCGTGGATGATACCAGCTTTTTCAGCACGGTATTCAACTTTACCAGCTTTGATTTCTTCGATTGCTTTTGTTACGTCAAATGTAACTGTACCTGTTTTAGGGTTTGGCATTAAACCTTTAGGACCTAATACACGACCTAATTTACCAACTTCACCCATCATGTCAGGAGTTGCAACGATTACATCGAAATCAAACCAACCTTGTTGGATTTTTTGGATGTATTCTGCATCGCCTACATAGTCTGCGCCAGCAGCTTCTGCTTCTTTAAGTTTTTCGCCTTTAGCGAAAACTAATACGCGTTGAGTTTTACCAGTACCGTGTGGTAATACTACCGCACCACGGATTTGTTGGTCGTTTTTACGAGTATCGATACCTAATTTGAATGCTACTTCTACAGTTGCATCAAAGTTTACAGTGCTTGTTTTTTGCGCTAACGCTACTGCTTCTTCAACAGAGTATAAAGTTGCGCGGTCGATTAATTTAGCTGCTTCTTGCAGTTTTTTACCTTTTTTAGCCATTATAATTTCCTCCTTGATTGTGGTTGTAACGGATTTGACCTCCCACGAATAAAGGTTGCGCACTCATCAAACAAGTATCCGAGTGCAGCAACCTTCCAAAAACAAAAACATCATCAAGTGTTGAAGATGGGATTAGTCTTCGATCGTAATACCCATGCTTCGCGCAGTACCTTCAACCATTAACATAGCAGCTTCAACTGAAGCAGCGTTAAGGTCTGGCATTTTTTGTTCAGCGATTTCGCGAACTTTATCACGTTTAACCGTTGCGACTTTTTTACGGTTTGGTTCACCAGATCCAGATTGGATACCAGCAGCTACTTTAAGTAATACTGCAGCTGGCGGAGTTTTCGTAATAAAAGTGAATGAACGGTCTTCAAATACTGAAATTTCAACTGGAATGATAAGACCAGCTTGATCAGCAGTACGAGCGTTAAATTCTTTACAGAATCCCATAATGTTTACACCTGCTTGACCTAATGCAGGACCAACCGGTGGCGCTGGGTTTGCTTTACCAGCAGGGATTTGAAGTTTTACAACTTTAATAACTTTTTTAGCCACGAGACACACCTCCTTAAGTCCGTGATGTGGTAACTGGGTTGCCCCTCCCACTCAAATATCTGTTCGTCAGCTAACTTGCCGATAACATTAAAACTAATTATAATCATACGTCCAAAACTTGGACAGTCTGACCTTTGAAATGATAACACTTTTAAATTACTTAATCAAGTGTAAATAATTCTATATTTTTTGAACTTGGTTAAAGTCTAGCTCCATTACCGTTTCGCGACCGAACATATCAACAAGAACTTTTAATTTTGCTTTGTCGACATCTACTTCTTCTACGCGGCCTTGGAAATGTGCAAATGGCCCTTCAAGAACTTCTACAACTTCACCAACAGTAATTTCAACTTCACCTAATAAAGTTTCATTCATACCCATTTGTGCAAGTAGACGTTCCGCTTCTTCCGGTAATAACGGAGTCGGTTTTACACCGCCGCCTGAAGAACCGATAAATCCTGTAACACCAGGTGTATTACGAACGACATACCAAGCATCATCTGTCATAATCAATTCTACTAAAACATAACCAGGGAAGATTTTACGCATTACTGCTTTTTTCTTACCGTCTTCTTTTACATCGATTTCTTCATGCTCAGCTACGATTACACGGAAAATTTTATCTTGCATTCCCATCGTTTCCACGCGTTTTTCAAGATTTGCTTTTACTCGGTTTTCATAACCAGAATACGTATGAACTACATACCAATTTTTCTCCATATAGGTAGGACTAAATCGTCCGTCCCTCCTTTACATTAAGTGTGTTAGGGTATATATTTCCCTGTTCACAAAACTTCAATAATCTATTTCTTCAAATTAAGCTGTCAGCATTTTTTAACAAATGAAAAAACCCGTTATATGGCATGGACGGGCTATTTCGAAATATTAACATGATATTGCTTACAGAGACAAGAACCAACGGAATAATTCTGAGATTCCTAAATCTATTGCTGTAAAGAATAACGCCATCACGACAACTGTTGAAACAACCACTACCGTATACTTCGTTAACTCTTTACTTTTCGGCCAACTTGTTTTGCGCATTTCCGAGCCGACTTCTTGTAGAAAGTTTGTTACTTTACTCATCTTTGCCTAACCTCCGAACAACGAATTAATCTATTTTTCATTTATAACGTTTGTTTATGCATTGTATGCTCATTGCAATGAGAGCAAAATTTCTTCAGTTCTAAACGCTCGGTCGCCCCTTCTTTTTTCGGGACATTGTAGTTTCTTGAACCGCATTTTTCACAACTTAAAACGACTTTCTTTGCCATGTTTATCACCTTTTCGGCAGTTTGTCCTTTAAAGACTAACACCTAAATTTCCCACTGTCAATAAAGGCTCGTGGTGTTTAAGTCATTTCTTTTAATTCAAGATGACGCTCTAATTTGCGCTTCACCCTTTGTAATGCATTATCGATGGATTTCACATGGCGGTCCAATTCTTCAGAAATTTCATTATAGGATTGTCCTTCCAAATAACGAACCAATACTTGCTGTTCGAGTTCGCTTAACACTTCGCCCATCTTCTCTTCCAAATAAAGATAATCTTCACGATTGATCATCAAATACTCAGGATCATCCGAAATCGGACTCGTAATAATATCCATCAACGTACGCTCTGATTCTTCATCGTAAATTGGCTTATCTAAAGAAACATATGAATTTAGCGGAATATGCTTTTGTCTAGTAGCCGTTTTAATTGCCGTAATAATTTGCCGTGTAATGCAGAGTTCTGCAAATGCACGAAATGACGCCAGCTTGTCCTCTTTAAAATCCCGAATCGCTTTATATAAGCCAATCATTCCTTCTTGGATAATATCTTCTTTGTCCGCACCAATTAAAAAATACGACCGCGCTTTCGCCTTAACAAACAGTCGGTATTTTGAAATCAAAAAATCTAGCGCATCTGTATTGCCAAGATGCACTTGTTCTACAAGCTCTTCATCTGTCAAATGTTCAAAACGTAGTACCATTTGTAACTTCTCACTTTTAAGCAATGAAAATCACCTCAGTTACGCTAGAATAATTAGGAATAGTATAACTTAATTGGAAATTGCGGGCAATCTATTACTTGAGCCCTCTTCTCCATTTTTCAAACTGTAGTTCCACTTCTTTTGATAGCTTAATTCTTGAGGCCGGTTTTTCGTCGGTCGATTCTTTTACTTTGGATGAAATTTTAGACTGAATAATTTGCATTTCAATTTCAAGCTCACGTGCCGATTTTCTTAAAGCACCATGACCAAATACAACGTTTTGTTCCGTCATATCGGATGTTGCGACGTGTATTTGGATTTTTCGTCCTTTTAGTTCGTTCGATAATTTCTCAATGCGCTCGTCCGCTGTTTCGTTTTTACGTGTATAAAGCACTTCCACAGCATGCTGAATATACAGTTGCTCAGTGCCTGGTACAAGATGGGCATCAAATACAACGATAACTCGCCATCCTGTATGCGCTTTATACTCCGCCATTCGTTCAATTAACCGATCACGTGCATCTTCAAAGTGAGGTTCGCGTAACGGACGAAGCTCACTCCATGCACCGATCATGTTATAGCCGTCTACTAGCAATATGTTCTGCATGACCTCATCCGTTAGCTTCTTGTCGTTTGCGGTACACTTCATACATAAGTAATGCCGCTGCTACGGAAGCATTCAGTGATGTTACATGACCAACCATTGGCAAGTGATATAAGAAGTCACATTTATCCTTTAAAAGACGGCTCATTCCCTTACCTTCACTACCAATAATTAATGCAAGCGGTAATGTTGCATCCATTTTACGATAATCTGCAGAACCTTTTGCGTCTGTTCCGGCAATCCATACACCGCGGTCTTTTAGCTCATCCACCGTTTGGGCTAAATTGGTTACACGCACAACAGGTACATGCTCGATAGCACCTGTTGAAGCTTTAGCAACAACTGCTGTTAAACCGACTGCGCGACGCTTTGGAATAATGATACCATGCGCACCAATCGCATCTGCTGTACGCATAATTGATCCTAAGTTATGCGGGTCTTCCAACTCGTCCAATATTAAAAAGAACGGGTCTTCGTTTTTTGCCTTCGCTACGTTAAATAGATCATCCAATTCTGCATAGTCATATGCCGCGACTGATGCCACAATTCCCTGATGATTTTCTGCAAGCTTGTCGACTTTTTGCTTTGGTACAAACTGAACGAGGACACCTTGCTCTTTAGCCAAGTCCATTAACTCCTGTACACCTGTTTTCTTAACGCCTTCAGCAATCCATAACTTATTGATTTCTCTACCTGCTCGAAGTGCCTCAAGTACCGGGTTTTTCCCTGCAATCATTTCTCCTGATAATTCTTCCTGGGCAGATTGCGGTTTTTCTTGTTGCTTTTTCTCATGAGTTTTAAAAGTATCCGCTTTTTTATCGCGTCCTTTAAAATCTCTTGGTTTACGATTTTGCTGTCTCTTCTCTGCCATAGTTACACTCCTTTTGCCTGTTCGACAATTTCGATTGCGTAATCGATTATTTCATTTGCGCGATGATGTTCTTTGCTAAGGAATAGGAAGCCTAAAACTGCTTCAAATCCAGAGCTATTACGATATGTGCGGACATCTGTATTTTTCGGAACAGATCCTGATTTGGCATTGCGTCCTCTACGGAAAACAGCTTGCTCTTCTTCTGTTAAATAATTCTCTTCAATCATGCGATGCACAATATTGGACTGGGATTTAGCCGAAACATATTTCGTTGCTTCTTTATGCAATGTGTTAGGCTTTGCACGGCCCGACAATATTAAATGTTCCCGAATTCTTTGTTCAAGCACGGCGTCGCCCATATAAGCGAGCGCCAGTGCATTTAACTGTATGACATCATGTGGTGTTAAGTTTTGCATTTACTGTCCTCGTTTCCAGCGTGTACCTTGACGAGTATCCTCAAGAACAATATCCATGCCCAGCAGCTGGTCGCGGATTTCATCTGAACGAGCGAAATCACGATTTTTACGGGCTTGGTTACGTTCTTCGATTAATGCCTCGATTTCTTCATCGAGTAAGCCTGCTTCTACTTTTATATGAATACCTAGTACATTTCCAATTGTATCAAACATCGTTAAAATTGCCTGTAATACTTCTTTATCTGTATTCGCTTCGTTTAAATACACATTGGCAATATGGGAAAGTTCAAATAATGCCGAAACCGCATTTGCTGTGTTAAAGTCATCATTCATTGCATTTTCGAAATCAACTTTAATCTGACTGATTTTTTCAAGCCACTGCTCGCTGTTATCCCCTAAACTCGCCGAAGATGTCAGACGGTGCTCGACATTCGTATAGGATGTACGAATTCGGTCTAAACCACTTTTCGCCGCTTCCACTAAATCCTGAGCGAAGTTGATCGGGTTACGGTAATGAACTGACAGCATAAAGAAACGTAACACTTGCGGGTCGATTTGCTTGCGAATATCATTCACTAATATAAAGTTACCCAGTGATTTCGACATTTTTTCATTATCAATATTAATATAGCCGTTATGCATCCAATAACGCGCAAATGTTTTATCATTATGCGCTTCGGATTGGGCAATTTCATTTTCGTGGTGAGGGAATGTTAAATCCTGTCCGCCCGCGTGAATATCGATTGTATCACCTAAGTGCTCACGCGCCATTACAGAACACTCAATATGCCATCCAGGACGTCCTTCTCCCCATGGTGATGCCCATTTAATTTCGCCTGCTTTTGCAGCTTTCCATAATGCGAAATCCAACGGATCTTCTTTTTTCTCGCCCGCTTCAATACGCGCTCCCACTTTTAAATCATCAATCGATTGGTGACTTAACTTTCCGTAGCCATTAAATCTACGTGTACGGTAATAAACATCGCCTTGGGATTCATATGCATAGCCTTTGTCGATCAGCACTTTAATAAACGCGATAATATCATCCATATGCTCTGTTACACGAGGGTGGGCATCCGCCTTTTGGCATCCCAGTGCTGTAATATCTTCAAAGTAAGCCGCAATAAAACGATTTGTTAATACAGAAGTTTCTTCGCCTAACTCATTCGCTGCTTTAATAATTTTGTCATCCACATCAGTAAAGTTTGAAACGAATTTCACTTCATAACCTGCATATTGTAAATAGCGGCGTACTGTATCATAGACGATTACCGGGCGGGAATTTCCAATATGAATGTAATTGTATACAGTTGGTCCGCATACATACATTTTTACTTTACCTTCCTCCAACGGAATAAATGGTTCTTTTTGTCTTGTCAACGAATTGAAAATTTGAATCGTCATATTGCCTCTCCTTTTTCACTGTACTCTTTAAAAATTTATCGGGTTAATTTGTCTTTTCAATTAAAAAACGCCTCTATCACCTCAGGAAGGTGACAGAGACGCTAGATGCGCGGTTCCACTCTGGTTGAAAAAGTAGCAATACTTTTTCCGCTTGAAGTCCTGTAACGTGGACAAATCGATTTAACCTACTCCAAGTTCAGTTAAATACTCAAAGGTGCATTTCAGCTTTGCCTTAACCTGGATCACTTTCAGCCGGTGGTGATCCTCTCTAATAAGGGGTGCGCAGCGTACTTCTCCTTCTCAACGTGCTATCAATTATGGAATTTACATTCATTTTACATCTATTTTCAGAAAAATCAATCATTATATCCATTCAAACAATTCGGTAGTTAGATCCAAATTTTTAAAAATGGATTACTGTGCAAATTTTTCAACACGAGCAATTGTTTTTTCCTTGCCGATTAAAGCGATGGCATTCGGCAATTCCGGACCATGTGTTTGACCAGTTGTCACAACACGGATTGGCATAAACAGATTTTTACCTTTTACGCCCGTTTCTTTTTGTACAGCTTTAATAGCTGCTTTAATTGAAGCGGCATCAAAAGATTCTAAAGCTTCTAATTGAGTTTTAAATGAAGCCATAACAGCCGGCACAGTTTCACCAGCTAACACTTCGTTTGCTTCTTCATCATATGCAATTTCTTCTGTGAAAAATAGGCTCGATAATTCTACGATTTCTGCACCGAAGCTCATTTGTTCATGGTAAAGAGCGATTAAATCAGAAGCCCATGCTTGTTGCTCTTCAGATAGCTCTTCTGGAAGTAAGCCCGCTTTTTGCAAGTGTGGCAATGCTAAAGCAACTACCTCTTCATGAGACATTTTTTTAATATATTGGTTGTTCATCCATGTTAGTTTTGTTTTATCGAACATTGATGGTGATTTTGACAAACGCTTTTCATCAAACAGCTTTACAAATTCGTCATGTGAGAAGATTTCTTCTTCTCCCTCAGGTGACCAGCCAAGCAATGCAAAGAAGTTAAACATCGCTTCCGGTAAGTAGCCTAGGTCCTTGTATTGTGTAACGAACTGAATGATTGACTCATCACGTTTTGATAATTTTTTGCGCTCTTCATTTACGATTAATGTCATATGTCCATATTGCGGATATTCCCATCCGAATGCGTCAAAGATCATCATTTGTTTTGGTGTGTTTGATAAATGCTCTTCCCCACGGAATACATGTGTAATTTCCATGAAGTGGTCATCCAGCACTACCGCATAATTGTAAGTTGGGATACCGTTTGCTTTTACAAGCACCCAGTCGCCGATATCTTTTGATTCGAAAGATACTTCGCCGCGAACTAAGTCAGTGAACTGATACGTAACATTTTCAGGAACGCGCATACGAATTGTGTGCGGGATACCAGCAGCTTCTTTTTCAGCAACTTCCTCAGCTGTTAAATGACGGCATTTCCCATCATATGCAGGTGCAGCAACACCTTGTGCTTTTTGTTTTTCGCGTGATGCTTCAAGCTCTTCTGAAGTACAGAAACATTTATAAGCTTGTCCGTTTTCCAGCATTTTTTCTGCATGCTCTTTATAAATATCAAGACGCTCCATTTGACGGTAAGGTGCATATGGGCCGCCGATATCAATTGACTCATCCGGCATGATGCCTAACCAGCGTAAGTTATCAAGTTGAGAAGCTTCTCCACCCTCTACATTACGCTCAATATCTGTATCTTCAATACGTACTACAAAAGTACCGTTGTGATGTTTTGCATATAAATAGTTGAATAAAGCTGTACGTGCGCCACCGATATGTAAAAATCCTGTTGGCGATGGTGCATAACGAACGCGAACTGTTTTCGTCATAAATATTGCCTCCTAATTTTAGCGTTAAAACGCTCGACCTTTTTCGCATATAAAAAAGTTTACTTTTATATGTATATAAACGGACATTATATTGTCCAATATCGGCACAATAGATGTCTTTTAAACTTTAACCATTCTACCACTGTAAGTTATTAAATTAAAGTAGCGTGTGCCGATTTTTGACACACGCCCTCATTTTTATCTCGCATTAACGGTTAGTTGGGTCAACACGATGTTGGTCACACAAGCGTTGTCACAGGATATGACGGTTTTAGCTTGTTTTCCTTCTACTCAGTGGAGATGAAGCTCCCCACTGATTGAAGCTTCACTTTATACTTTAACTAAAAGAATTGTTGCCATTGCTGCAATTCCTTCTTCACGACCAACAAAACCTAACTTCTCTGTTGTTGTCGCTTTTACATTTACTTGTGAAGGTTCGGCATTCAATAATTGTGCGATACGGTTTTGCATTTGTGAGATATATGGAGCCATTTTCGGACGCTGTGCCATAATCGTACAATCCACATTGCCTAATTTATATCCGCGCTCTTCTACCATCTTCCAAATATATTCAAGTAACTTCGCTGAATCGGCATCTTTCCACTCCGGGTCTGTATCCGGGAAGTGACGGCCAATATCCCCTTCACCAATTGCACCTAATGCCGCGTCTGTCACTGTATGTAAAAGTACATCGGCATCCGAATGACCTACTAAGCCGCGCTCATGCGGAATTTTAATACCACCTAAAATTAATGGACGTCCTTCTGCAAATTCGTGAACGTCAAACCCTTGTCCAATTCGAAACATATCGTTGCTAGCCTACAAAGTAAACTAGCCTTCACCTTCTTTCTGCTAATCTCATTATCATTAGTATAATCAACTTGTCCGGAAAAAGCCTCGCAAACCTATTTTCTTTTCAAGGTATCTTCTATTTTCGTTGTTTTAAAATAGCTTCCCCAAAAATCAGATCTTCCTGCGTTGTCATTTTTACATTTTCATAACTGCATTCTACGATATGGATATCATGACCTAAACGTTCAACAAGCATCGCTTCATCCGTTCCTAAAAAACCTGCCTTTTCAGCTACGTCTTCAGCTTCTGCCAGTAAATCGTAACGGAACGCTTGCGGTGTTTGAACCATCCATAAAGATTCACGGTCAACAGTTTCTTTAATTAGACCGTTATGGACAACCTTCATTGTATCCTTTGCACGAACCCCTGCAATAGCAGCACCTTTTTCATAAGCGACTTTTGCAAGTTCGGTAATCTTTGGAATCGTAATAAAAGGTCTTGCAGCATCATGAACAAGGACAACATCCACTGCATTCATTTCTTTAATGCATGAATGCACTGAGTGTTGGCGTTCTTCACCACCTGTAGGCATACCTTTTACTTTTGCAATATTATACTTTACGATAAGCGACTGGATAAATGGACGTTCCTCATCTTTTACGGCGAGCCAAATTCCCGTACAGTTTTCATCTTGTTCAAAAACGAGAAGTGTATGAACTAAAATTGGTTTATCCGCTAAGTTTAAAAATAATTTATTTTGCCCGGCACCCATGCGCTTTCCACTTCCTGCTGCCGGTAAAACAACTTCATAACGCAAAATGCTTCACATCCTAATCCTCTTTTGGCTTGGCAAAAATCATTCGCCCTGCCGATGTTTGAAGTACGCTCGTTACAGTAACTGTAATCGCCTGGCCAATATAGCTTCGGCCGCCTTCTACTACAATCATTGTTCCGTCATCTAAATAGGCAACACCTTGATTGTGTTCTTTCCCGTCTTTAATGACAACGACTTGCATATCTTCACCCGGAATAACGACCGGTTTCACCGCGTTTGCCAAATCATTAATATTCAATACTTGTACACGGTGCAGTTCACAAACTTTATTTAAATTGAAATCATTCGTCAATATTTGAGCACTCATATTTTTTGCTAAGCGAACAAGCTTTAAGTCCACTTCAGACACATCTTCAAAATCCACTTCCGTAATAAGTACCTTCGAAGCACGTTCGTCCTGAAGACGTTTTAAAATATCGAGACCTCTGCGACCACGCGTACGCTTCAATGTATCAGATGAATCCGCAATATGCTGGAGTTCTGTTAATACAAACTGAGGCACGACTAAAATCCCTTCAACAAAGCCTGTTGTAGAAATATCGGCAATACGCCCATCAATGATGACACTCGTATCCAGTAATTTGTACTGCTCCTGAACTTCCTTGACAGATCCGTCACTTTGACGCTTTTTCGTAGATTTCCCGGAAAAAATCTGCAATAGCTCATCCCGTTTACTGAAACCTAACCGGAAACCGAGATAGCCCAGAACAATGGATAAAATAGCAGGAACAACAGCGGTAATAACAGGAATGTTCATTTGATTGATTGCGACACCGACCAATGTTGCTACACATAGTCCTACGATTAAACCGAGTGTACCAAACAGTAAATCCGCTGCAGGTAATTTAAATAATACTTCCTCTAACCAAGTAATTAATTTTACAAAGTAATCAGATAATGCAAACGATAAAACGAATAATAAAGCAGCACCTATCGCAACACTGAAGTATGGATTATTAAGCCAAGGATTGGATGATAAGTTCATGAATGCATATAAGGGCGGTAAGAAAATAAGGCCTAATGCTCCACCGATAAATAAAAATGCTACTTGAATTATTTTCTTCAACATTTGTTTCACCTCCTGTTAATAATTATACATGTAAAGTTTCATTCATGCGAAGTCCAGGTACCAAAAGCAAGGGCAAATAATCAACAAAATGCAATTACATTCCAATATTAGGATTTTACCCATTTTTTAAGATTATTCCCTATTTTTTTAGTTAGATTTACGCGATATTAATTCAAAAATGACGTACCTCATTCTAATTTCCCACTACCGGTAGTTTAATCAAATTAATGCATATATTATTTTAGTATAATAGAAAATTTCAACTTAGAAGAGGTGAATACGTTTTGAATACTGCAAAAGAAGTAAAAATTTCTACTGCCGACCCGTCTGCAATTGGTTTATTCGGTTTGGCGATTGTAACATTTGTTGCTTCCACTCAAAAATTAGGCTGGACAGATGGCTTAGGTTTGGTTATTCCTTGGGCAATATTTTTAGGAGGTATTGCACAATTTTACGCACCTGTATTAGATTCAAAGCATAATAATACATTTGGTACGACGGCATTCGGCGCATATGGTTTGTTCTGGATGGGCGTAGGCATGAGCTGGTTCGTTCAAGCCGGTGTATTTGGTGCAACATTACAGGCATCTGCTGATACAACCCAGCTCGGTGTTGTGTATTTAGGTTATTTAATCTTTACCCTATTTATGACGATTGGTACAGCTGAAACAAATAAAGTTCTATTCGCCATTTTCGTCATGATCGACTTCTTATTTATCGGTCTGGCATTAAGCTCATTTGGAATTATGGAGCACGGCATGCATTTACTTGCAGCTTACTCTGAGTTAATCATTGCTCTTTTATCACTTTATGGTGCGGGGGCCAATGTATTGAACAAGCATTTCGGCTTCAACTTCCTGCCGATTGGAAAGCCTTTTGGCATTTTCACAAGAGAAGCATTTTTAAAGAAAGAAAAAACGGTAAAAGCATAATTATAAATAGGCATGAAAAGTATTTTCACTTTTCATGCCTATTTTTAGATTGTATTACTAAAAACGTATTTCCTATAAATTTTGGAAAGATTCTCGCAGTGCATCGCTGATTGTTTCGACGCCAACGACTTGAATGTCCGGTGGGAATTCCCAGCCACCAATATTTGAAGCTGGAATAAAGGCACGTTTAAATCCTAGCTTTGCCGCTTCCTGTACACGTTGTTCAATTCTCGAAACGCGTCGTACTTCGCCAGTTAACCCGACTTCCCCGATAAAGCAGTCTGTCGGACGTACTGTCTGGTCTTTAAAGCTTGAAACAATACTTGTTAATACAGCTAAATCAATCGCCGGTTCATCCAGCTTCACACCACCCGCAACTTTAATATAAGCATCTTGTGCCTGAAGCATCATTCCCATGCGTTTTTCCAATACCGCCATTAAAAGCTGTACACGGTTTTGATCAACCCCCGTTGCCATACGCTTAGGATAATTGAAGCTCGTTGGTGTAACAAGAGACTGTATTTCTACCAAAATCGGACGTGTCCCTTCCATTGATGCAACGATCGTTGAACCTGGGGCACCTTGCGAACGTTCCTGTAAAAACAGCTCAGATGGATTCAATACTTCCTTTAACCCTCCATGGAGCATTTCAAAAATCGCTATTTCATTTGTAGAACCAAAACGGTTTTTCTGACTGCGTAAAATTCGGTGGTTATGATGACGTTCCCCTTCAAAGTAAAGCACCGTATCTACCATATGTTCTAAAATACGCGGTCCGGCAATCTGCCCTTCTTTTGTAACATGACCAACAAGGAAAATAGCAATATTTTTCGTTTTTGCAATACGCATCAGTTCCGCTGTACATTCACGCACTTGCGACACACTGCCTGGTGCACTTGTTACTTCCGGATGATGTACCGTTTGAATCGAATCGACAATAACAAATTTCGGTTGTACTTCATCAATTGTTTGATTTAAAAACTCCAGATTCGTTTCCGAATAAATATAAAGCTCCGGCGTATGTACACCTAAACGTTCAGCTCGCAGCTTCGTTTGACGTACAGATTCTTCACCGGAAATATATAAAACACGTTTTCCCTGATTGGAAAGAAGCGCCGATACTTGCAGTAGTAAAGTCGATTTCCCGATACCCGGATCACCGCCTATTAGTACTAGTGAACCTGGTACGATACCGCCTCCGAGTACACGGTTGAACTCATTCATTTCTGTAGCGATACGTGTTTCTTCCTGTACCTCCACATGAATAATAGGTGTTGCCTTTGTAGCGGTTGTAGAATGCTGGAACGCACCGCGCGGACCTTTTGTGATGACTTCGACTTCTTCATTCATCGTATTCCACTCACCACAGCCAGGACAGCGCCCCATCCATTTTGCCGCTTCATAGCCACAGCTGCTACACATAAATTTAGACTTCTTTTTTGCCATTTTACTAGCTCCTTCGAATGTTTGTTCCTATAATTGTACACGAAACAAAATCGAATACCCACTAATCTGTCACGAAATTCATTTTAGGCTAGTGTTTCCCATAAAAATAATTTCTGTTTAGTTTGTATTCCCCGTTTTCTAACGACGAGAGTGCAAAAACAGACGAAGCAGGAATTACCCGCCTCGTCTGTTTTTGTTAATTCGTTGCTACTTTTTCTTGTGTGCGTACGACAAACTCATCATCTGCATAGTCCAGTACGACTGTTTGCGTTTTATCCAATGTACCTTTTAACAGCTCTTCGGATAAGCGATCTTCCACATGTTTTTGTAATGCACGACGTAATGGACGCGCACCATATTGCGGATCATAGCCTTCTTCCGAAATTTTCTCAAGCGCTGCATCTGTAAGTTGCAGTTCGATATCCTGCTCTTTCAGACGATTTGTTAAAGAGTTCGCCATTAATGATACGATTTCTTTTAAGTGATCCTTTTCTAATGAATGGAACACGATCATTTCATCAATACGGTTTAAGAACTCTGGACGGAACGCTTTTTTCAGTTCTTCCAGCATTGTGTTCTTCATGTCTTTGTCTTTCGATGCATTTACACCTGCACCGAATCCTACATGCTTGCGGTATTTCAGAGCATCTGCCCCAACATTCGATGTCATAATGACTACTGTATTGCGGAAATCAACAACACGGCCTTTTGAGTCAGTTAAGCGGCCGTCTTCCAACACTTGTAATAAGATGTTGAATACATCCGGATGCGCTTTTTCGATTTCATCTAACAGTACAACCGAATATGGTTTGCGGCGGACTTTTTCTGTTAATTGACCACCATCGTCAAATCCTACATAGCCTGGAGGTGAACCGACTAAACGAGAAGTCGAGTGTTTCTCCATATACTCGGACATATCTACACGGATCATCGCATCTTCATCACCGAACATTACTTCAGCAAGTGCTCGTGCTAGTTCCGTTTTACCTACACCTGTAGGTCCAAGGAAGATAAATGAACCGATTGGACGTTTCGGATCTTTTAAACCTGCACGTGCACGGCGGATTGCACGAGAAATTGCCTCTACTGCTTCACCTTGACCAACTACACGTTTGTGTAATTCTTCTTCAAGGTTTAATAACTTCGCAGATTCTGCCTGTGCGATTTTCGAAACAGGAATTCCCGTCCACATTGCCACCACTTGTGCGATGTCGTCTACATAAACTGTAGACTCTTCTTTGCCTTGTTTTTCTTTCCACTCTTTTTTCAGTTGTTCAAGCTCTTGTTTCAGCTTCTGCTCTGTATCACGCAATGCAGCTGCTTTTTCAAATTCCTGTCCTGAAACAGCGGCATTCTTTTCAGACTTGATGCCTTCCAGTTTATCTTCCAACTCTTTTAAGTTAGGTGGAACAGTATAAGAGCGTAAGCGCACTTTCGAACCAGCTTCATCAATTAAGTCAATTGCCTTATCCGGTAAGAAACGATCTGAAATGTAGCGATCCGATAATTTTGCAGCCGCTTCTACCGCTTCATCCGAAATTTTCACACGGTGATGTGCTTCATAGCGGTCACGTAAACCATTAATAATTTGGATTGTTTCTTCAACAGATGGCTCATCAACTTGGATTGGTTGGAAACGACGCTCTAATGCCGCGTCTTTTTCGATATATTTACGGTACTCATCCAATGTTGTCGCACCGATACATTGCAGTTCGCCACGTGCCAATGATGGTTTTAAAATATTCGACGCATCAATTGCACCTTCAGCGCCACCTGCACCGATCAATGTATGAAGCTCATCGATGAATAAAATAATATTGCCAGCCTGGCGAATTTCATCCATCACTTTTTTCAGACGGTCTTCAAATTCCCCACGATATTTCGTACCTGCAACAACTGTACCCATATCAAGCGTCATTACACGTTTATCGCGCAGTGTTTCCGGTACTTCGTTATTGATAATTTGCTGTGCCAAGCCTTCTGCAATAGCCGTTTTACCGACACCAGGTTCCCCGATCAGTACCGGGTTGTTTTTTGTACGGCGTGACAGTACTTCTACAACACGTGTAATTTCTTTTGAGCGGCCGATAACCGGGTCAAGTGAGCCTTCACGCGCTACCGCTGTTAAATCGCGGGCTAGACTATCAAGTGTTGGTGTATTTACTGTTTGTGTCATGCTGGAATTACCGCTATTGTTTGAATCGTTATTGCCTAATAGCAGTAAGACTTGTTGGCGTGCTTTATTGATGCTTACACCTGTATTCGCCAATACACGGGCAGCAACCCCTTCACCTTCACGAATTAAAGCTAATAAAATATGCTCTGTTCCGACATATGCATGCCCTAACTTACGTGATTCATCCAATGAAAGTTCGATTACCTTTTTAGCTCGTGGTGTGTAATGTACGATTGGGCCTACATCTTCAGTTCCTTTTCCAACGAGTTCTTCAATGCCAGTTTCAATCATTTGAGGGCTAATATTAATTGCTTCCAAAGCTTTAGCGGCAATTCCGCCACCTTCACGAATTAAGCCAAGTAAAATATGTTCAGTTCCGATTTCTTTATGCTTAAGACGAATTGCCTCTTCTTGAGCAAGTTGTAATACCTTCTGAGCACGTTGTGTGAATCGATTAAACATCATAGAAAATCCTCTCCTTTTTCCCCATTGTTTGTAGCTTCATCTTGCTCGTTTAACTTTTCTTGCAACAGCTTCGCACGATACATATCGCGTTCTGCCGGTTGTAACGTAGTACCAATATATTGCTGAATGAGTCCAGGTTGCATAATAAGCATGCATTCATTTAGTTTACGCTGTGAAATTGCTTCTAATAATCCTAAACTTACCCCAAGACGCACATTTGATAAACAGCTTGCCGCTTCTTCACTCGTTAAAATTTTTGCATACTTCAATGTACCAAGCGAACGGCTTAAGCGGTCTTCCAACATCGAGGGAGCACGCATCAGCAAATTTTTGCGGGCAAGTTCTTCTTTTTTGATTACTTGCTCTACAACATCCTGAAGCTCCTGCAAAATCATTTCTTCTGATTTACCTAATGTGATCTGGTTAGATATTTGATAAATATTCCCTAAATTTTCACTGCCTTCCCCATATATTCCCCTCACAACCATTCCTAATCTTGTCATCATCTGAATTAATGGATTCATCTGTTTCATCATTGTGAGTGCTGGTAAATGGAGCATGACAGAAGCTCGAAGTCCTGTTCCGACATTTGTTGGGCAACTTGTCAAATAACCATAGCGGTCTTCATATGCATACGCGATTGACTTACTTAAGTAGCGGTCAATATTGCGAGCCTTATCAAATGCTTCTTTTAAATTCATCCCTTGAGTAAGACTCTGTATGCGAATATGATCCTCTTCATTTACTAATATGCTAATGGATTCATCTTTTGTTAAAAAAAATGATCCAATTTTTTTTCTTCGTGCCAAATTCGGGCTGATCAAATGCTTCTCCACTAAAATTTGGCGTTGTAAAACCGGCATATCTTTTATTTGGAAATAGGAAAACTGATATGGGTTGTTATCCGAAGCTAATAATGACTTCATCATTTTTTCTTCAATTATTTGTGCTTCCTGTTCTGTAAAACTTATCGGAAATCGAGTATTGGCAATATTACGAGCAAGCCGAATGCGCGTGCTAATGACGATATCGGAATCGCTTTCGTGTTGCATCCAGCTGGGACTGGCATTCGTTAAAAAATGCTCGATGTTCATGCGTTCCCCTCACCTTCCTGTTTTATTTTACTTTCCAATTCCCTTACTTCATCACGTATGGAAGCTGCATCTTCAAAACGCTCTTCCGCAATAGCTTGCTGCAGTGATGAACGGAGCTCTTGGATTTGTTGTTCTACTTTTTCTTTTGAAGGTCCTTCTTCCACATACCCTACATGCTGAGTACCTGCCTGAAGACGTTCAAGTAGCTGTGGTAATTGCTCGCTAAATGTTTCGTAACATTGACCGCATCCAAATTTTCCTTGCTTTAAAAACTGTCGGTACGTAAACCCACAGGAAGGACAGGATTTTGGGCTGTTTGTATTAGTTGTCGTACTTTCTTTCTTTGCATTCACAGGTACAAAATTGAACCAATTTGAAATAAGCTGCTGAAGAGATGCAGGCTCTTCATTTACGTCAAATTGAAATGGATGAAATTGAGTGGCACATACTTCACAGTAGTGACGCTCTACTTTTTGACCATTGTGAACTTGAGTAACGGTAACATTGGCATGACGCTGTTTACAATGCTCACATATCATAATAATCCACCTCTACTTTTCAAAAGAAATCGTTTGTAGCATTGCATGCATAATACGTGCTCTTAACTGATCACGCAGCGGTAAAGCTACCTGTAATGTGACTCGATCTAAAGCGGCCTTCATAATGCTTGCTTCTCGCTCTGTAATAATGTCCTCATCCAATAACCGGAAAATAATACGTTCAGCATTAGTCTGAGCTATTTCGTTACCTATTTGTGTTTCCATTTCGTCCAGTAGATTTTTCTTAGAGTGGATTGTTACACGCAAAATCCGAATATAACCGCCACCACCCCGCTTACTCTCTACATAGTAGCCATGCTCGGTCGTGAAACGCGTATTGATAACGTAATTGATTTGGGAAGGAGCACAGGCAAATTGCTTTGCTAATTCATTTCGCTTTATTTCAATAAGTCCCTGTCCCTCTAATTCAATAACTTCCTTCAAATACCCTTCAATTATGTCAGATATATTCCTCATGCTGTCTCTCACCTCTTATCAACTGACTTTGACTATCTTTGACTTAAATATACAATATTTATTTTTCGAAATGCAACTAATCACTCTTGTTTTAGGTTTCCCTATTTTTACATTAATAAATCCCTATTTATGTAAAAAAAAGCGATAAGGTGTTTTTAAACAAACCTTACCGCTTTTATGAACTTTGCCAAATTGAGGATAAATTATACCCAGCGTCCGACAATTGGATAATTCCAGTGCTGATCAGATAATGCTTTTACAATACCGATGACAGGTGCAATCCAGAAAATGAGTAAAAATACTAATAGGAATGGTAAACCAATTAACAATACAGAAAGAACTCCTGCAATTGCTATTAAAATTCCGAATACGACTTGGAAAAGCAATGCTTGGATTGCTGTACGCTTTACTTCATCTTCAGAACTTATTAAGAAAAACAGAATCGGTACTAGGAACGGAGCAAAGAATGCACTGGCATGAATAATGATTTTCGACCATTTAGATTCCATTTGTTATCAACCTCACTTTAGTTTATTAGCTTATTTACGGATAATATTCGTAAAAGTTTCATAGAGAGGACAAAAATCCCGAATTTTTTATTTCGAGATTTCTTTTGGTGTCTATATTTGATTAATATGGGCCTCTATCTTTCGGGTTATCCCCTTCCTGCGGGAATAAAAAGTAGGAAATAACTGCGGTTAAGATGGTTGCTCCAATAACTATTAAAATCCGGTCGCGGTCGCCTACTTCTGCATAATTGTTTACGAGCATAATATACGAAGCGATCGCCACCCCAAGTGACAATGGTAAAACAAATTTCAAACGCCCTTTATGAAACTTCATCATTACAACGCCTTTCACTATTTACTGCATCCATTTTAATAGTTATATTACCTCAAATACAAATTACTGTAAATTTTTAATCTTTATAGAAATATTAATGATTTCATCCGATATAAACAGTAAAATAGTATTATTTAATAATACATGAATCGAGGAAGAACATGGGTATTCTGTTTTCAAGAGCAACAAAAGTTTCAAACAAGCCTTATTTTGAAATTGCAAATTATGCACAGCAAGTAAACCTGGATGTTTCAAACTATCCTAACTTACATAAACAGCTTCAATTGCTAAAATTAACGAAAGAGGATTTAGCCGTGATTAAACAGCTTGAGCCTTTTGCACAACAAGTTGTTCCAGTTATGGTGGAGAAGTTTTACGGTGCAATCAGCTTAAGTCCGGAGCTCGTTGATATTATAGGAAGTTCAGCTCGAATGGAGCGTCTGAAAGGGACATTAACAAAGCATTTAGAAGCGATGTTCAACTGTAATATCGATTCAAATTATATAGAGGAACGACAAACGATTGCGCATGTCCATGTTAAAATCGGACTGCAATCGAAGTGGTATATTGCATCATTCCAATCGCTAATGACAACGTTTATCGACTTTACCAGTCAAATTGAAATGTCGAATGAAGAAATGGCTAAAGCTATTAATGCTTTTTCAAAACTAATCAACTTCGAGCAGCAGCTTGTGATTGAAGCATATGAAAAAGAAGAGCAGCGCATTCGTACTGAAAGTTTGGAAATGAAATACCGGATTGTAGAGCGAATTCAACAAACTGCACAAGAGTTAACGCATATTAGTGATCAGACAAATGCCTCATTGCAGGAAATCGCGAGTCAAACCGAAGAAATTGCTTCCAACACAACACAGGGATTGAATTTAGTAGCGGAAACAGAAAATAAATCAACGACAGGGACTACATATTTAGTTAACCAGACAGCCATCATGACAAACATTTTAGATCGTGTGGACACACTTGAATCATCAATGGTTAAACTACGTCAATCATCCAAAAAAATTGCTGAAATTGTAGGGTTAGTAACAGGGATTGCCGATCAGACAAACTTGCTTGCATTAAATGCATCTATTGAAGCAGCACGTGCAGGTGAACACGGGAAAGGATTTGCCGTAGTAGCTGATGAAGTTCGAAAGCTTGCTGAGGAAACTAAAAATGCGGTACAAAACGTATCTCATTTAATTAAAGAAACCGAACTTAGTATTTCACAAATGTCCGACTCTGTTTCAAGTGTTGATGAACAAGTAAAAATGAGCGTGGATACGCAAAAGAACTTGGCGGATTCCTTTACATCGATTACAGAAGCCGTACATGGCATCAAAACACAATATGAAAACACGAATGAAGACATTCATGCGATATCATCAGTTATTACCGGTTTAACACATACATCTAACAATGTTTTAACATCATCGGATTCATTGCTCCACATTGTGCAGGAACTGCATGATTAATTTTGCTTAAATACTAAAGGGATATCAAATGCAAAATGCTATTTGATATCCCTTTTTTTATGCACGGCGTTTCTTTGATAATGCTCGCTTCTGTTTCCGGTGCTCCTGACGAATCGGACCGGTTTCAAATAAATGGCGTTCGAAATCTGTTTCCGGTTCAACACCCGGCACTTCTTTCGGCTTGCCGTTTTGGTCGATCGCGACCATCGTTACGAATGATTCCGTCGTTAATTTCTTTGCACCTGTTTTAATATTTCTTGATACAACCCGTACATATACTTCCATCGAAGTACGACCTGTTCCGGATACAACAGCTTCTAACTCAATCATATCACCTGCATAGGCAGAGGATACGAAATCTACTGAGTCAAAAGAAGCAGTGACGACTTCACCTTGGCAATGTTTCATTGCAGCAATCGCCGCAATTTCATCAATATATGCTAACACTTTTCCTCCGAATATCGATTGATGATGATTTGTATCAGGAGGTAGTACTAATCGTGTTTGGATAGATTTTGAAAAGCTCATAGGCAGAGTATTTTTCATAATCTTCCTCCTTTCTAAACTACACTCCATGTTACTATTCAGAAGATGGAAGTGCTAGTACAAACTATTCATAATTCAACTTCATTGTAATAAATTTTAAATCGGTCATTTCTTCCACTGCATACTTAATGCCTTCTTTACCGTAGCCGCTCATTTTGACGCCCCCATACGGCATATTGTCTACACGGAACGTTGGAATATCGTTAATGATCACTGCGCCTGCTTCAATCTCTTCAGCAGCTTTCATGGCATCTGTTAATACATTTGTGTAAATACCCGCATTTAACGCAAGCTCCGATCTGTTTACAAGGGCAATCGCCTCATCCAGCGTTTCATACGGCACAATGGATACGATTGGTGCAAAAGTCTCCTCACAAACAATCCTCATATCAGGCTTTACATTCGTCATGACCGTTGGAGAGCATGTGCGCTCTGTAAATTCAGCTCCTGCTGCAACCGTTGCACCTTGCTGTTTCGCCTCTTCAATCCAGTTTTTTATACGGCTAACTTCATCAGGATGAATCATTGCACTCACATCTGTTTTTTCATCATGCGGATCTCCGACAACTAGTTTCTTTGTCTCTTCAACAAATAATTTTGTAAATGCCTCATAAATTGAAGTATGAACATAAATCCGTTGCAATGAAATACATACTTGTCCGGCAAATCCAAATGCACCGCCTACACCACGCTTCATAATCTTTTCAAGCGGTGTTGAAGGTTCTACAATGAGTGCCGCATTTGAACCAAGCTCTAGTGTAATTTTTCGCAAGCCGATTTTTTCTTTAATCTTTAAGCCAACCGCGCCACTACCTGTAAATGTCACCTTTTTTACAAGTGGATGTGTTACGAGTGTTTCGCTCAATTCCCCGCCGCTGCCTGTCACAATTTGCAATGCGCCATCCGGTAAACCTGCTTCTTTGAAGATTTCAGCCATTGCAAGTGCACTTAACGGCGTTTGGGATGCAGGTTTTAATACAACTGTATTCCCTACAGCAAAAGCTGGACCTAATTTATGGGCTACAAGATTAAATGGAAAATTAAATGGGGTAATCGCAGAAACTACGCCTAATGGAACTCGTTTCGTATAACCAATTCTGTCTTTTACACCTGGCGCTGCATCCATCGGAATCGTTTCGCCTGTACTTTGTTTTGCCGCTTCTGCAGCGAACTGGTATGTCGCAATCGTACGTTCTATTTCGGCAATACCTGCTGATATCGGTTTTGCCGCTTCATCCGTCAATATTTTTGCAAGTTCTTGTTTTCGTTCCCGCATGATCGTTACGACCTTGTATAAAATTTCGGCGCGTTCATAAGCAGTCGTTTTCTTGAATGCCCGGAATGTTTGATGTGCGCCTTCAATTGCACGCTCCACGTCCGCTGCCGTTGCTTTTGCTACATTTGCAAGTACTTCTCCTGTATAAGGTGCTGTTAACTCAGTCGTTTCGTTCGTACTTTCCCATTGGCCATTAATCCATAATTTTGTCTGTTTCATTTAATTCACTCCTCCATTATTGTTTACCCATATTAAAAAGATATATCGAGAATATCGAATGCTAATAAAAATGGGATATCACCTATATAATCGCTCATCGCAAGAGCCTGCATAAATAATAAACTATCGTTGAAATCGGATAACATATCGTTTTCGATGAAACTTTTCAGCACATACTGGGCAGCGGTCATTAAAGCATACGCCTGCATATCCATAAACATCGGAAGCTTGACGAGTGCCCGTTCCATTTCTACAATTTCATCGACAACTTCCGATGTAGCTCCTGCTAAAGCAAGCAAGGATAAATATGGATAAAACCTTTTCTTCACATTCACGCCACTATTGATAAATGACTGCTTCATCGCAACTACATAATCAACCAATACAGGCTGAAATTCCTCATCATACAATGGCAATAGCTGTGTCATTGCCTGTAGAGCATCCCCATTTTTAAACCCTTTACCGTGTAATGCATCATAGTATTTCCGCATTGTTTCGGCAATCTTAACCGGGTCACTTTGCTTTCTCGTCAGTAAAACCGCATATGGGATATCATCTTTGCCCGTCAGAAAGAAATGATACTTTTTCATTTCGTCATGTAAGATTTTTGCTTTTTTTGCATGTGCTTCGTCTATTAAAAAAAGAGCTGCAATTCGTTGATAACCACTGCTTTTAAACCCTGCTTTCAATAACGCCTTTTCATTGAAATTTACTCGCTGAAGCTCCTGTTCAGGCTGTGGATGCAAGACGAAATGGGCTAACATCTTATACGTTAAAACTGATCTATTTGATGTCGTAGAGAAGAACTCGAAGAATGATTGCTTGGATTTTTGGCTATGTATATCTTTTACATTTTTCTCGAATAAAGGACCGTTAAATGTTTCACGTGAAAATGTAAATTGTACCGCTAACGGTATCCGGGCATTGCTTTGAACATCCGCTCCGAAAAATAGCTCCATCCGCTCATTATTATTTTTAAGTAACTGTATAAAAGCTGTTTGATCCATCAGTTCACACTCCTACTTATAATTATACGCCTAAATTTTTGAAGTGAAAAAAATATGCTTTTTTCCATAAAAAAAGAATGCTGATTGTCGAACCAGCATTCCCTTTTATAACTTTATACTTGAAGCTCATCAAGCTCTTCTTTTGTGAAGGCCCTTGATCTAGATAAAAAGCGCTTCCCTTCGACGCCTTCCAACGAAAACATTCCACCACGTCCATCGACAACATCGATAATAATCTGTGTATGCTTCCAATAATCATATTGGTTTTTGTGCATATAAAACGGACTTCCGCCAATATGACCAAGCAATATATCCTGGTTGCCGATAATTAAATCGCCATCAGGATAACACATTGGGGACGAACCATCACAGCAGCCTCCGGATTGATGGAACATAACCGGTCCGTGGCGTTCTTTCAACTTCTCGATTAATTGCAGTGCTGCATCGGTTGCTATAACACGTTCAACCAAATTTTGCACCCCCTCTCTTAGAAGAAGCCTAAGCGGTTTTCATCATAGCTTACTAAAAGGTTTTTCGTTTGTTGATAGTGGCTTAACATCATTTTATGGTTTTCGCGTCCTACACCACTCATTTTGTAGCCGCCAAACGCCGCATGTGCCGGATATGCATGGTAGCAGTTCGTCCATACACGTCCTGCCTGAATGCCGCGTCCGAAGCGGTAAGCGGTATTCATATCACGTGTCCAAACGCCTGAACCCAATCCGTATAACGTATCATTTGCGATTTCCAAAGCTTCTTCTTTCGTTTTAAATGTTGTTACAGCAACAACCGGGCCGAAAATTTCCTCTTGGAAAATACGCATTTTATTATGACCTTTAAATACAGTCGGTTTAATATAGTAGCCTTCTGCAAAATCGCCGCCTAAATCATTTTTCTCACCGCCGATTAAGCATTCCGCGCCTTCTTCTTTACCGATTTGTAAATAAGATTGGATTTTCTCCATTTGTTCTGATGATGCTTGAGCACCCATCATTGTATCTGTATCTAAAGGGTTACCTGTTTTAATTGCTTCTACACGCTTTAATACGCGCTCCATAAATTTCTCGTAAATCGATTCCTGAATAAGTGCACGAGAAGGACATGTACATACTTCACCTTGGTTTAAAGCGAATAATACGAAGCCTTCCACCGCTTTATCCAAGAATGCATCGTCTGCATCCATAATATCTTCAAAGAAAATGTTCGGTGATTTACCGCCCAATTCAAGAGTAACAGGAATTAGATTTTGCGATGCATATTGCATAATAAGGCGACCTGTCGTCGTCTCACCGGTAAACGCAATTTTACCAATGCGCGGATTCGAAGCTAACGGCTTTCCTGCTTCTAAACCGAAGCCATTCACAACATTCAGCACACCTGGCGGAAGTAAATCTTCAATCAGCTCAACAAGCACTAAAATGGATGCTGGTGTTTGCTCAGCCGGCTTTAATACGACACAGTTTCCTGCGGCTAAAGCAGGGGCCAATTTCCAGACAGCCATCAATAACGGGAAGTTCCATGGAATAATTTGTCCAACTACACCGATCGGCTCATGGAAGTGATATGCCACTGTATTTTCATCAATCTGACTAAGAGACCCTTCCTGTGCGCGTAAAGCACCCGCAAAGTAGCGGAAGTGATCAATGCCCAAAGGTAAATCTGCATTCAATGTTTCACGTACTGCCTTACCGTTATCCCATGTTTCTGCAACGGCCAGCATTTCTAGATTTTGTTCCATACGATCTGCAATTTTAAGTAAAATATTCGAGCGCTCAGTTGCTGATGTCTTACCCCAGGCATCCTTTGCTGCATGTGCTGCATCTAAAGCAAGTTCGATATCTTCTTCCGTAGAACGCGCCACTTGAGTAAATACTTTACCAGTTACAGGGGTAATATTGTCGAAGTATTCCCCTTTTACTGGCGGTGTCCATTTACCCCCGATAAAGTTGTCGTAACGCTCCTTGAAATTTACTAATGCGCCATCCGTGTTTGGATTTTGATACACTGCTGCCATTGAAATCTCTCCCCTTTGCACAAATTATGGTGACCATACCTTCTCGTTAAAAGGCAGTGCTGAAATTCATGCTGTAAAGCTCACTCTTCTGTGAGAGGTATCTTCATCTATTATATTGTCAGAAAAGTGGAATCATTTCAAATATTAAACTACAATTTTCTGATTATTTTATTATTCTTTCTCCACTCTATTATACTGAAAATGAAGAGAATACTATAATAAAAATGTATAAAATGGGTAAATTCCAGTAAAGATAGATTTGTTCATTATATAATTAAGCGTCATTTTGAACGAAGAATTACAAAATTACAGATAAACTCATGTATACTGAAGATATTCTATTAGTAGGTGAAAAATTATGAGAATCAATAAATTTTTAGCAGAAACAGGCATCGTGTCACGTCGCGGTGCAGATAAATGGGTAGAAGACGGCCGCGTAAAAATCAATGGAGTTGTTGCGACAAATGGCAGCCAAGTTGAAACAGGCGATGAAGTATTAGTTGACGGCAAGCCTGTAAAAAGACAGGAAGAACTAGTCTATATTGTACTGAACAAACCTGTTGGAATTACGAGTACAACGGAAAAGCATATCGAAGGTAATGTTGTGGATTTTGTAAACCACCCGCTGCGTATTTTCCATATCGGACGTTTGGATAAAGATTCGGAAGGATTACTGCTTCTTACGAATGATGGAGATATCGTCAACGAAATTTTACGGGCAGAAAACCACCATGAAAAGGAATATGTTGTGCAGGTAGACAAGCCGATTACTGATCAATTTATTCGTGACATGAGCTCGGGCGTGGAGATTTTAGATACAACGACATTACCTTGCCGAGTAGAAAAGGTATCATCAAAAGTATTTAAAATTATTTTAGAGCAAGGATTAAATCGCCAAATTCGCCGTATGTGTTCTGCTCTAGGCTATTCTGTACAGCGATTACAGCGCATTCGTATTATGAATATTCATATCGGCAATTTAAAAGTCGGACAGTGGCGTGACCTTACAGATAAAGAAAGAAATGAACTATTCCAGTTACTGAACTACACACCAAAGCAATAAGGGCTGTTCTCATAATGTGAACATTCCTTTATGTGCAAAGGGGGTATCATCATGCTGACAATTAAACCAACTGAAAATTTAACAGGATTAACGGTAAGTGGAGATTATTGGAATTTAGATGATATTATTCACGCAATTTATGAAGTAATCGGGGAAGAAAAGCGCTACTTTCATTATGAAGGAGTAAGACAGCGCTTATTATCATTTTGTTTAAAAATGCGCCAGGCTTCCAAAGGCGAACACCAAATTGATTTCGTGCCGAATGGTATGAATAAAGAGACGAAAAAGAAAATGAATGCCATTATTCCTGAACGAAATATTTATTACGGGGTTAATTTTTTATTGCCTGAGCTAGTCTTTGCAGCACTGGCATTAAATGATTTCATTTCTCTTTATAAACAGACTATAAATAATTCGGAGTGGAGCATCGCTGTTACCGGTTCGTAAATTTCAGGCACTTGTTGCTGACGCGATTGCCTCTTTCATGACAAAGGAGCATTACGTGGCTTTCTTAACGAGGCTTCATACAAAATCGCCTTTGTTCCATCAGTATGCAACGCAGTATGTTGATATTTTAAATTTGGAGTATTTATCATTATCCAAAGAGGAACGTGCAGCACATATTACATCGTTCGCTTTCCGCTTTTTAACAGAGGATGAGACATATAAAGTGCTCATTCAGCAGCTTTTAGGGGTGACGAGCATTTCAAAGCAATCATTCCATGAAGTGGAGCTCACATTCAAATATCCAGAAGAGGATACGATCGTTTGGTAGCCTTTGTAGGAGTCTTAATGAAACAAGTCCGCTATTTTCAATTTGAAAGTAGCGGACTTGTTTTATTCTATAATCCGCCTAAATAAGCGGCTCTTACTTCATCGCTTTCCTGCAGTTCTTTTGCTGAACCTGTCAGGACGATTTTGCCTGTTTCCAAAACATAGGCACGGTGGGCGACAGATAATGCCATATGTGCGTTTTGTTCTACAAGCAGTACCGTCACGCCTTCTTTGTTAACCATTTCGATAATGTTGAAGATATTTTTTACCATGAGCGGCGCAAGACCCATTGATGGCTCATCCATGATGATCAGCTTTGGCTTAGCCATTAGAGCCCTGCCCATCGCAAGCATTTGCTGTTCACCGCCTGATAACGTCCCTGAAAGCTGCTTACGTCGTTCTAACAGACGAGGGAATAACTCAAATACATGATTTAAATCCTTTTTTATAGCCTCTCTGTCATTTCGTAAATAGGCACCTAATTCCAGATTTTCTTCCACTGTCATATTTGAGAATACACGACGGCCTTCCGGTACATGGGAGATTCCTGCCTTTACAATCGATTGTGCCGGCTTTCCATCAATTGCTGCACCTAAATACTCAATCGAGCCGCGCTTTGGTTTCAGTAAACCTGAAATTGTTTTTAGCAATGTGCTTTTCCCTGCTCCATTGGCACCGATCAGTGTAACAATTTCACCTTCTTTTACTTCGAGGGAGATTCCTTTCAATGCTTGGATATTACCATAGAAGACATCGATATCATTGATTATTAGCATATTATTCTGTAACCTCCTCACCTAAGTACGCTTCAATTACTTTCGGGTTTGAACGTATTTCATCAGGTGTCCCATCAGCAATTAATTGTCCGTGATCAAGCACGTAGATCCGTTCGCAAATCCCCATAACTAAGTTCATATCATGTTCGATCAATAAAATTGTTAAATCAAATTCCTTACGAATGAAAGCAATAAGCTCCATTAAATCATGTGTTTCCTTTGCATTCATCCCTGCTGCCGGTTCATCCAGCAATAATAGCTTTGGTGCGGCAGCTAATGCTCGGGCAATTTCCAGGCGACGCTGCATTCCGTATGGCAAGTTTTTCGCAAGCTCATCCCGGTATACATCAAGCCCGAAGATTTTCAAAAATGCCAACGACTCCTGTTCCATTTTCTCTTCGCCTTTAAAGTGACTTGGTAAACGGAAAATGCTCGAAACTAAATTATGTTTTGCCAAACCATGGTTTGCGACCTTTACATTATCCAGTACAGATAACTCTTTAAATAGGCGGATATTTTGGAATGTCCGGCTAATTCCTTGACGTGTCACTTTATAAGGATCCAAACCGCCAATTGATTTTCCATTGAATAGAATTGTGCCTTCCGTTGGTGCATATACACCTGTCAGCATATTAAAAGTTGTTGTTTTCCCTGCACCATTCGGACCGATTAAACCAATCAGCTCTCCTTGTTTCATATGCATTTCTACATTTTGAACAGCTTTTAAACCACCAAACTGAATACCTAGGTTCTCTACTTTTAGAAGTGCACTGCTCATACGCGTGTACCTCCTTTTTTACCAAACTTGAAGTATGCTGTAATTTCTTTTGAGCCTAATAAACCTGTCGGACGATAAAGCATAACTAATATTAAAATCAGCGAGTAAATAATCATCCGCGTTTCCGGGAAGTCCTGTAAATACGTAGAAACGAATGTTAGCAATACTGCAGCAATAACAGAACCAGATAAACTGCCCAAACCGCCCAAAACGACGAATATTAATATATCAAATGATTTTAAAAATCCGAATGCAGTCGGCTGAATAATATAGTAGTTATGGGCATAGATCGCACCCGCCACTCCTGCGAAGAAAGAACCGATTGCAAAAGCGACAACCTTATAATACGTTGTGTTGATACCCATTGCGTCAGCTGCAATTTCATCTTCCCGTATCGAAATACACGCACGACCGTGACGTGAATTCGTAAAGTTGGAGATGACGAGAATGGTAATGAAAGTTGCAAAAAAGGCATATGTCCATGTAGACTGATGGGCAACTTGCAAACCTGCTGCACCACCTACATAATCGGTATTCACAAATACAATTCGAATGATTTCAGCAAACCCGAGCGTCGCAATCGCCAGGTAGTCACCTTTTAAACGAAGTGATGGAATACCTACAAGTAATCCGGCAAGTGCTGCAACAATAGCACCAATTAAAATAGCTGTAATAAATGGCATGCCAAATTTCATTGTACAAATAGCCGATATGTAAGCTCCGACAGCGAGGAATCCTGCATGCCCTATCGAAAACTGACCTGTAACCCCGATAATGACATGTAAACTTACCGCCAAAATAATATTGATACACATAGCGATGAACATATTTTGATAGTAGAACTGGATAACACCGTTGGAAATCAATAATTGAACAACTGCATAAATCACAAGTGCTAGGACGGCATAACCCCAAAAGATTTTCGATTTTTTCATGCTGTTCACCTACACTTTCTCGCGTGTATTTTTACCGAAAATACCCGCTGGACGTAATATTAGAATTAAAATCAGGATGACAAATGCGGCTGCATCTCGCCATAATGAATATCCGAGCGCCGAAACGACTGTTTCAACAACCCCTAGTACAAGACCGCCTACCATTGCCCCCGGAATAATGCCAATACCACCTAAAACAGCGGCAATGAAAGCTTTAATACCAGGCATAATCCCCATTAACGGATCGATACGTGTATAGTAAATACCAAAAATTACGCCCGCAGCTCCTGCCAATGCAGAACCAATTGCGAATGTAGCTGAAATTGTATTATCTACGTTAATGCCCATTAAGCGAGCTGCATCTGCATCATGGGATACCGCGCGCATCGCTTTACCGATTTTTGTTTTATGAACAATGAATTGTAATAAGATCATTAAGAAAATCGAAACAGATAAAATAAAAATTGCTAATGTACTGATCTGTGCACCGAAAATTTCAATATTCTTCGTTGCAAATACATTCGGATATGCCTCTGGAGAAGGACCTCTAAAGAAAATTACCGTATACTCGATTAAAAGTGAGACACCGATTGCCGTAATAAGAGCTGCGATCCGGGTTGCATTACGGAGTCGTTTATAAGCGACACGCTCTATAATTACTCCGATGACAGCACATAATATCATCGCGATAATAAGGGCTAAAAAGACATTCATTTCCCAACGAGCAATGGCATAAAAGCCGATAAAGGCACCAAGCATGAAAACGTCACCGTGGGCAAAATTGATGAGCTTAATAATTCCGTATACCATCGTATAGCCTAGTGCGATTAATGCATAAATACTACCTAGCGAAATACCATTCACTAATTGTTGGATCCATTCCATACAGTTCACTCCTTTTTTCTCTATTAATGTATGAAAAAAAAGGGAGGCTAGTTCCGCCCCCCTTACTCGTAAAAAATTAAGGATTAACTTTAGAGTTGAACTGTTGTTTGCCGTCTACGAATTCTAGAACTGTTGCTGATTTTACTGGGTTGTGGTTTTCGTCAACTGTGAAAGTACCTGTTACTAAGCTTAAATCTTTCGTTGCTGCAAGCTGTTTCTGAATTGCTTCACCTGTAATGTCTCCATCTACACGTTTGATTGCATCTACGATAAAGTAAATAGAATCATAACCTAATGCATGGAAAGCGTTTGGTGATTGGCTGTACTCATCATTAAATGCTTTAACGAAATCCTGAATTTTTGAATCCGGATCTTCAGACGAGTAGTGGTTCGTAATAAACGTATTATTTAACGCATCAGCACCAGCTAATTCAATTAATGTTGGCGAGTCCCAACCATCAGCACCCATTAACGGAACGGTAATACCTAATTCACGGGCTTGTTTTACGATGATTCCTACTTCCTCATAGTACCCAGGGATAAAAATGAAATCAGGATTTTTCCCTTTAATGTTAGTTAATTGAGATTTAAAGTCTACGTCCTTTGCAACATACGCCTCTTCAGCGACCACTGTTCCACCGTTTGCAGAAATAGTCTCCTTGAATGATGCCGCTAAACCTTTTGCATAATCTGAAGCATTATCCGCGAAAATCGCCACATTTTTAGCTTGTAGTTCATTAGTCGCGAAGTTTGCTGCTACCGTCCCTTGGAATGGGTCGATGAAACATGTACGGAATGCATATTCATTTATTGAGCCATCCTCGTTTACTGTTACATTTGGCGCAGTACCTGAGCCTGTAACCATTGGAACTTTATGCTGAGCTGCAATTTGTACTGTTGCTACCGAGTTACCTGAAGTAGCTGGCGCCAACATTGCCACTACCTTTTCCTGTTCTGCCAATTTCATCGCAGCAGAAGTTGCTTCAGCTGTTTCTGATTTATTGTCGACTGGAATGTACTCCAGCTGTTTGCCATCTATACCGCCTGCTGCATTAATTTCTTCAATCGCCAATTTTGCACCATCATTAATCGATGATCCGTAAGAAGCTACAGCACCAGATAATTCTAAGTTTGCTCCGATTTTAATAGTGTCGCCAGCTGCATTACCGCCGCCATCCGATCCAGAAGAACTAGAGGTATCATCACCGCACCCAGCTAACGCCCCTGTTAATAATGCTGTTGCCATGAATAATGAACCATACTTTTTTGTCTTTTTGTGATTTGTCATCATCATTTCCCCCTTAGTCATACTACAAATGTTAGATATTTCTGATAATTATAACCAATACCTTACATTCGCACAATCTAAATTTTCAATATTCAGAATAAATTTTACGAGAATAATATAAACAATTATTCCAACTTCTGTATTGTAAACGAATAGCAATTATTAGTCTAGTACGATTATTCTGTTAATTTTATGTATTCTAAATTTACAATCTATTACTTTCTACTAATAAAAAAATCGCCGTTTATTTTTCCGGAATCCGAAAAACGACGATACGTTCATTTTCATTTTTTTCATGGCGTAATTTTATATCCAAATAACAATGAAGTAACTGCTCTTGTTGTAAAAAATCCGTATATTCAGGGGATGGATAATATAAAATAATATCTACCATTCGCGGATATAACATGATGGAGTCCATAACATGCTTCATAAACTCACGAAATACGTGAATCGAAAAGGGGTTGAAGAAGAAAAAGACATTATCATACTTTGTAATTTCATATGTTTCGGCAATGATATTCAAAAATTGTATCGGGGCTTGTTTCTTCTTTACTTTTTTTAAATATTGCTCTGCATTATGCACGGCTTCTGTAAAAAACTTCTGATCCATTTCAATACCTATAACCGGAATATGGAAGCGATGATATATATAAATAGGAACTCGCCCTTTCCCGCAGCCGATATCCAGAAAACGTGCATTAGCCGGCAGCTCGTAGCATTCGAATAATTGTTCCAGCCCGCTGTAAGGTGTTGGTTCATAGCGATGGTACTTTGCTAATTTTGGAAAACCGTATTGATAACCGGTCGTTTGAATGTTTAGCATATGATCATATTGCTGTTCGTTCATTCGTTCACCTCACAAATTTATTGAAAATTTTATGTTACGATAACGTTAATCTAAATTGAAGCTATACTTAAGCTCATGTTCAAGCAGCCACTGTTTTCTCCATAAACCGCCTGCATATCCTGTAAGTTTCCCGTTTTGACCGATTACCCGGTGGCACGGGACGATAATACTTATGACATTTTTGCTGTTTGTCATCCCAACTGCGCGGACCGCCTTTTCATTTTCAATTTGTTGGGCAATCTCTTTATAGGAAGCGGTTTTTCCATAAGGAACGGTTGTAAGTGCTTGCCATACCGATGTTTGAAACATCGTTCCCTCTAATTTATAAAGTACCGAAAAATTTTTGCGTTGGCCTTTAAAATATTCATCCAGTTCTATGCTGCAGTCTAATAAATGCTGAGGGGTATCATTAGTGGGGAAGTTAAGAATTTCTTCTCGCTCTGCAAATAATACCGATGCTATAAAATGTTCGGTTCCTGCTATTTCAATTATACCTATTGGTGAAGCATAATCTAATTTATACATCGTAATCCTTCCTCCCTTCTCCAAATTTACTATAGCGTAATTTCTTTATTAAAAAAAGAACCTTTAATCCGACAATGATTAAAGGTTCTTTCTATTAACAATTATGCTTTGTTTAAACCTAAAGCTTTCGTTGTTGTTTCATGTACTTCTTTAAGAAGTTCAGTATTTTCAACTAAGTTTTCACCGTAAGATGGAATCATTTCCTTAATCTTAGGTTCCCAAGCTTTCATTTCTTCTGGGAAGCATTGGTTGATTACTTTTAACATAACAGATACAGCTGTAGAAGCACCTGGAGATGCACCTAGTAACGCTGCAATAGAACCGTCATGTGCAGTTACAACTTCAGTACCGAATTGTAAAGTACCTTTACCAGCGTCTGTGTCTTTAATTACTTGAACACGTTGACCTGCAACACTGATTTCCCAGTCTTCTGACTTAGCAGTAGGAATGAATGAACGTAATTCTTCCATGCGTGCTTCTTTTGAAAGAACTAATTGAGAAACTAAATATTTACTCAATGACATTTCTTTCACACCACAAGCAAGTAGTGTTAATAAGTTATGTGGTTTGATTGATGCAAATAAATCCATATTTGAACCTGTTTTTAAGAACTTCGGAGAGAAGCCTGCAAATGGTCCGAATAATAATGATTTTTTACCATCGATATAACGAGTATCTAAGTGCGGTACTGACATCGGTGGCGCACCAACCGCTGCTTTACCATATACTTTCGCATGGTGTTGGTTAACTACTTCTTCATTGTTACAAACTAAGAATAAACCAGAGATCGGGAATCCACCGATATGTTTTGATTCAGGGATACCAGATTTTTGTAGTAACTCAAGGCTACCACCACCAGCTCCAAGAAATACAAACTTCGCAGTGTGGTATTCAACTTTACTGTTTTCTTTGTTATGAACTTTTACTTCCCAAGAACCATCTTTTAAACGTTTAACATCTAAAACATTATGGTTGTAGTTTACATCCACATCTTGCTTTTGTAAGTTCGAGATTAATGTACGAGTTAACGCCCCAAAGTTAACATCCGTACCAGAATCGATTTTTGTTGCAGCAATAGGTTCACTTGAAGTACGTTCATTCATAATTAAAGGAATCCATTGTTTTAGTGTTTCAGGATCATCCGAGAATTCCATACCTTCGAATAATGGATTCGCTGTCATTGCTGCATGACGCTTTTTAAGATATTCGACATTGCCAGCGCCTTGAACCATACTCATATGCGGTAGAGGCATAATGAATTCTTCCGGTTTCTCGATTTGCTTTGTGTTAACTAAGTGTGTCCAAAATTGTAGTGAATCTTGGAATTGTGTGTTAACGTTAATCGCTTTAGTAATATCGATTGTTCCGTCTTTTTTCTCGCTTGTGTAGTTAAGCTCACATAAAGCGGCATGCCCAGTTCCGGCATTGTTTAATTCGTGAGAGCTTTCTTCACCAGCTTTAGCTAAGTTCTCAAATACTTTGATTTTCCAATCCGGTGCTAATTCTTTAAGCATTGTACCTAAAGTAGCACTCATGATTCCGGCACCAATTAAGATAACGTCTGATTTGATATGCTTGTTACTCATTTTTACCTTCCCTTACATATATATTAAGATTT
Source organism: Solibacillus isronensis (assembly GCF_900168685.1). NCBI lineage: Bacteria > Bacillati > Bacillota > Bacilli > Caryophanales > Caryophanaceae > Solibacillus > Solibacillus isronensis. The sequence continues at coordinate 90,001 of NZ_FVZN01000009.1, forward strand.
TTAGAATAATGTAAGCGCTCTATTCTATTATCGACAACCCTATATAGGAGACGATTCCATTGATTCTATATCATTTATTACCTTATTGTAGTGTAACACAATTGTGAAAAGATTAAAATATATACAAACTGGACCATTGCAAGCAAGTGAAAAGGTTGTCTTTTGCGAGAAAAGACGAAACATTTGTGAGCATATTTTGTAGAACCTTAAAATCATTTATTTATGTTTTCTTTATTTTCTAACAACTTTTTTCTGACTATTTTGTCTATTTTAAGTTATGCTACAATGAAAAGCGTATACATTTCATTAAATGGAATTTCTATTAATATCAACTTGAAATATCGGCATTATTTTGTAAGAATAGTAGGCACCGCTCTTTGCATAAATTATATAATAAGTACAGTTATCATAAGAAATACATGACAAATGTAAATAGTTCATAATTTAAATTAAAACTAAAATCATATCTGAGTGAGATAAGGGGGATGTTTATGAAAATTTATACGGATAGTGGTTCTGACTTACCGAAATCATTTTTTGATAATGAAGAAGTACATCTTTTTCCGTTACGCGTATTAGTGAGAGGTGTTGAGTATGATGATATTATTGGCATCACAACAGACCAAGTATACGCGGCAATTGCTGAAGGTGAGCAACTTAAAACATCACAAGTTTCATTAGAAGTATTTATTAACGCTTTTGAGGAATTAGCAAAATCCGGTGAAGAAGGAGTTTATATTGCCTTTTCATCAGAACTGTCTGGTACATGCCAAACCGCAATTTTGGCGAGAAACCAAGTATTGGAAAGTTACCCAGACTTGAAATTAGAAATTATTGATACGAAATGTGCTTCATATGGTCAAGGTTTAGTAGTAAAAGAAGCAGTACGTTTAAATAAATTTGGTATTGAGTTTAATGAAGCCGTTGAAAAACTAACAACAATGGCCAATTCAATGGAACATCTATTTACAGTAGGCGATTTAAACCACTTAGCAAAAGGCGGCCGTGTTTCAAAAGCGAGTGCCTTTATGGGTGGATTACTTAATATTAAGCCTATTTTAAATATGGATGATGGCAAGCTTGTACCAATAGAAAAAACACGCGGATTCAAAAAAGCGATTAATCGCATGACTGAACTTATGAAAGAGCGTGGCGGTGACTTCACGAATAAGATTGTTGGTATTTCTCATAGTAACGATGAGGAACTAATGCATGAAGTGAAAGTTGCTATTGAAGAAAAGATTCAGCCTCAAGCAATTGAAACAACAACAATCGGTGCGGTGATCGGTGCACATGTCGGTCGAGGAACAATCGCTATTTTCTTTACAAATGATAAATAAAATAAAGGCTGGCACATTTTTTGTGACAGCCTTTTTATTTTTACCAGAAAAAAATTGATGCTAGTGCAATACCTGTAATTGCTCCTAATGCAATTCCATAGCCAAAACCTGGTGCTCCATATCCTCCACCAAATCCCCAGAACCCAATTCCATAACCCGCTCTATCAGGCATAATCCAAACCATACGATTGTCTACTTTCGTAATTCTTCCAACGTGGACATTTCCTTTATTATCATTTATTCTCACACGTTTCCCGTGATATTTGCAGCACAAATCATATGTCTCTTGATGACTCATAAATTCCCCTCCTTTCTGTAAGTCTTTCTACTATATGTTCAAGCTTTTTGCACATACGAGCGCATCGTCTAGTTCATATACTAAGAAAAAGGAGAAAATCATGCCTATTCTTGATACAAAAATATTGTTTGAAAAAACGGAACATCGTGAGCTGGCAGCCTATCCAATCATCCAATCCATTTTCCCGCGATTTCCACCTGAAGCCGTTCAATTTGAACTTTTACAACAAGGATTGCTACAACATGAGGAACTTCGCTTAACATTGGATGTATGGCAAATATCAAAAAGACTATTAGAGGAGTTAATACGGTTATGGGAGGGACCTGATATACCTGTTGCCATTTTGCCGATAAAAAACGGGTTTGTAAAAAATGGTGTTGCCTACCCTTATGGTATTTGTTTGTATGTATCCCCTCGCGTCACAATAAAAGAACTTCATGCGCTGTTTACCCATGAATATCATCATATTTGCAGGCGCAGATTTTTAATGGAACCCCCTACATTACTGGATTCATTGCTTATGGAAGGACTGGCCGAGCATGCGGTGGAAAGCTTATATGGAGAATATGCATTAAGTTCTTGGACGAAACGGTATTCCTTAGAGGAAGTATTAAGCTATTGGGAGACGCATTTCACTCAAGCATTGCATGTGCCAGGATTACACGAACATCAAGCGTTTTTATTCGGGGACTCAGCATTAAATTTACCCCCTTGGATCGGGTATTGTACCGGGTACCGACTGGTTGAAGCCTTTTTACAAAAGAAAGGTCCTTATGATGTTAAACAACTGCTGTCCATGCCATCACTTTATTTATTAGAAGGGACAGGATGGAAAAAGGGAGTAACCGAATAATTAGTTACGGTTACTCCCTTACATATTATTTTTGAACGACTGGTTCCGGATAATCGAAGCCTTTCGCGTCTACTTCAACTGTTTTCATCTTTTGATCTTCCAGTGGTTTATCATTGTTCCCGCGATCAGCAGCCACAATCTCATCGACTGTTTCCATACCTTCAGTTACTTTACCGAATGCTGCATAGTCACCATCCAAATGTGTTGCTTGCTCCGTCATTATAAAGAATTGGGAACCTGCCGAATCCGGATCTTGGGAACGAGCCATCGAAATTACACCGCGCTCATGTGTTAATGTATTATCAAATCCGTTTGATGTAAATTCTCCTTTAATTGCATAATCAGGTCCACCCATACCTGTACCATCCGGATCTCCACCTTGGATCATGAAACCGGGAATAACACGGTGGAAAATTAGTCCATCATAAAACCCATCTTCCACAAGAGAGATAAAATTGGCCACTGTATTAGGGGCAGTTTTTGGCTCTAGCTCAATAACGATTTTTTTATCATTTTCCATTGTAATTGTAACGATTGGATTTTCGGTTACTTCCTCAGCATAATTTGCATTACTTTCCTGCTCTTCATTTTTCGCCGTTTCCTTACCGCATGCAGCTAAAATAGCGATTAGCACTGTAAATAAAACGATTTGATAAAACTTCTTCACTCAAATTCATCTCCTTTTCCAACATAATTCCATCATACTACGGAAGTATAAATAAGAGCATCAATTGAAAGCAGGATTTTCAATAAAAAACACCTAATTCATTGCAGCTGCAACGTTTTAGGTGTTGTAGAGAACGTTATTATTTAAATTCCCCAGGAAAGTAAATACTATGGTTTTAATATAAATTTAATACTTTGATCTTCATGATCATGGAATTTCTTATATGCTTCACTTGCTTCAGATAGCGGTACTTTATGGGTAATGATTTCTGTTGGATCAATCTTACCTTCAGCAACCATCTCATAAAGCATTGGGCTATAATGAATCGCCGGTGCTTGTCCAGTTTTCACGGTTACATTACGCTCGAAAATATTGCCTAATGGGAACATATTGTATTTTGAACCATACACACCTGTTAGCTGGATTGTACCAAATTTCCTAACCGCCTTAATTCCAACATCAATGGCACTCAGTGTTCCACCTTGAAGTTTCAGCTTTTGCTGTGCTTTTTCTACAAGAGACATTTTCCCGTCCATACCTACACAGTCAATAACCACATCGGCTCCTCCATGTGTAAGCTCATGAAGATGATTTCCTACATCATCAAAATCATCAAAGTTAAATATTTCAACTTTGTTTGTACGTTTTGCATGTTCTAAACGATAGTTTAAAGGATCTACTACCATTACACGCTTCGCACCTTTCATCCACGCGAATTTCTGTACCATTAATCCGATTGGTCCTGAACCTAACACAATAACCGTATCGCCCTTTTTAACACCCGAATGTTCCACACTCCAATAGGCAGTCGGCAATACATCGGAGATAAACAGTAATGCCTCATCTTCTAGTTCACAGTTGTCAGGTACTTTAAATGGTATGAAGTTCCCGTACGGTACACGCAAATATTCTGCCTGGCCTCCCGGGAAGTTACCGTAACGCTCTGTATATCCAAAATATGCACCTGAATCAATTGCCGGATTTTCGTTGGCATTGTCACATTGACTTTCTAATTGATTTTGACAGTAGAAACATTCACCGCAAGCAACGTTAAAAGGAATAACAACGCGGTCTCCTTTTTTAACCTTTGTTACTTCTGGCCCTACTTCTTCTACAATCCCCATAGGCTCATGTCCAATTACAAAATCCTCTCGTGCTGGAACAGCTCCGCGATAAATATGGAGATCCGATCCGCAAATGGCCGTTGAGGTAATACGTACAATAATGTCATCTGGCTTTTCAATTTTTGCATCCGGAACTTCTTTTACTTCTACTTTTTTGGCACCTTGATACGTTACTGCTTTCAAAAAGACCCCTCCTGGTGGATATAGTATTAGAATTAAACTTCGGTGAAGTGTCATTCTGTAACTTATATACCCCCCAGACAAAAAAATATACATAAAACCAACTATCACTTAGCCAATCGACGGACAAAAAAACACTAACCCTCTATAAGATTAGTGCTCTATATTACGGCTGTTTAACATTATTTCGTTCCAAATAAGCTGTATAGTCTGTCCCTTCTTTCAGCGCTTTTTCCTCCATCGGAATGCGAATAGAAAGGATAATGAAATTTAAAATGGTGAAGCAAATAGCTGTAAAGTATGCCTGAAACATTAGAGGCAATACGGCAATTTCTAAACATACAACTAAATAGTTTGGGTGGCGGATAAAAGAATACGGCCCCTTTGCTACTACATTTGCTCCAGGTAAAATAATAATTTTCGTATTCCAGAAAGATCCTAATGAAACTAGACACCATACCCTTAACATCTGCAACAATAAAAATAAAACGAGCCATATATAATGCGGTGTAAATTGTTCACTGAAAAATACTACTTCAATAAGTAGGCTTACAAAAAAGCTCGTATGCAATAATATCATGAATGGATAATGGGAAGCACCTACTTCATATGCTCCTTTAGCAAGCATTAATTTTTCATTTCTTTTTGCTACAACCAGCTCTACTAATCTTTGAATAATTACAAAAGCTAGTACAATATAAAAAACCAGCTTACTCCCTCCATTCCAATAATACTACTTCTCCGCTAAAACCAGGCCCTAACGCAACTAATAGACCTAAAGTATCCGCTCTTTTTTCATTTAACATAAACTGTTCCAAAACATACAGAACTGTCGGAGAAGACATATTTCCATTTTTTTGCAATATTTCACGTGAAACATCTGTATGTTCCGTTGTTAAATTTAATGTTTCCTCATAAGCTTGTAATACTTTTTTTCCACCAGGATGTGCTACAAAATTCTCAATTTGCTCAGGTGAAACATCATGCTTACTTAAAAATTCGTGAATAAACGGTCCAAGCCATTTTGAAATAATGACCGGAATGCTCTTCGAAAATACAACATGCAAACCACTATTCTTTACATCCCAGCCCATAACATCTTCAGAATCAGGCATCCACTTTGAACCGCGCCCCTTAATATAAGGTATTGGTATATTTTGCTCTAGCTCAACATTATCGCCGCATACAAGGGCACAAGCAGCTCCATCAGCAAATAATGAAGTGCCTACAAGATTGCTCTTAGAATAATCATCTTTTTGGAATGTAAGACTGCATAGCTCAACACAAACGACAAGTACCTTTGCGTTAGGGTGTGCTTTGCAATAATCATACGCCCTACTAATACCTGCCGCTCCCCCTGCACAGCCTAGCCCCCATATCGGTATTCTAACTAGTTCATTGGAAAAGGGAAGAATATTCATTACTCGAGCATCAATGCTTGGCGTTGAAATGCCTGTACTACTAATAAAAATGATGGCATCTATATCTTCGGTAGATAGATCCTGTTGTAAAAAGGAACGGTTTGTTAAACACTTTTTTATGACTTCAACACTATATTCGGTAGCCAGTTTTATATACAGTTCATTGCGTTCTTCAAATGTATGTTCTTCACGATACCATTCAGGTGAAACACATAAATTACGTGTCTTTATTTCACCATTCTCAAAAACTTTTAGTAACCGTTCTAACTTTGGAATTTTATGTTGGAAAAGCTCTTTCGTCAATTGCTCAATGTTCCTCTGAGCTAATGTGAAAGGCGGTGTATGAGTACTTACTGAAGCTATTTTTGGAATAGTAATTTCTCCTTATATGAATTATTTTCTTTCAATGTATTGATAAAATCGTAAAAATATACAGAAATAGATGGAAATTTTGAGGGCTTGTCCATGAATAATAGCACTATCCATTAACTGGACGGTGCTATTATCTGTTTTATTAACTTTAGCCACAACAATCGAAGACTGACTTACCAGCCTCTTCGTTTTGAACAACCACAGCCGCCATTCGGTCTAAACGGTGTTCCACACATCGTATTTGTTTCGAAACATTCATTCACAACTGATTGTGTATGAGGGAAATAGTGTTGGTTGTTAATATAATGTTGGTTGACCGTTGTTAAATGTGATGGATGAACATGAGGCACCACCGTATTTGATACATTTCTTTGAACATATTGTCTCGTTGGTGAAATTTGCGGTGATGCATATTGAGTTGGTCCTGTTTGCGTTGGCAATTGCTGTGCATTATTGAAAAACGATTGACCTCTTTCATCATTAAATGAATTAAACCAGTTTCTATTAACCAATTTTATCCTCCTTCCTTCATCTTGATGTATCTCTACTAACTTATGAGAGGAATTCGGAATAACCTATTTACTTGCCTATTGTTAAGAAACAAATTTTAAAGAAAATGCAGTTATCTATAAAAATAGTGAAGTAAAGTCAGGAAAGTAATTGTCTAGTAAAAACCTATTGAATCTTTTGTGATAGTGGCGTGTAAATTTTTTCCCATATTTCTTTTACACCGGCTGAAGCATGCCCTTTTGCATAATGGATATGCTCATTTTCCGATAATGCCAATATGGCGTCACATGCGTTTCCAACTGCAATCGCAGGATACCCGAGATTGAAAAGACTGAGATCATTTTCAGAATCTCCTGCTACAACAACCTCCCCATCATACTGACACTTATTAAGTACATATTTCAGAGCAGCACCTTTATTAATATTTGCAGGGAGAATATCTACATCTCTTTCACTGCTGAAAATAAGATCAACTGCTAAATTATGTTGCTTGATCGCTTGCTTAAGTATTTGAACTTGCATTTTACTCGCAAAATAAGCCAATCGCCAAGGTGTATCTATTGGCTGTCTGGCAATGTCAATGGATTTTGCGATCGCATTTACCTGTTCAAAGTCTTCCTGCTTAATGTTACCTGCCCATTCCTGATCAAGCTCATATGAGGGACCAAGGTAAATCGAAGCTCCAACATCACATATTAAAATGTCCGGTTTCGGCAGTTGTTCACGTTCGATTAAATCAATCGCGGACTGTCTATATCTTCCTGTAATATATATAAGAGATGTGTTTTCAAGTGCCAGCGTTTCCCACAATTCAGTATGCGGAACCTTATCACTAACAATCGTATTATCTAAATCTGTTGCTAAAACACGAGGTTTAAGGTAAGGAAATGTAAGCATTTTTTCGTTCATACAGCTCCTTTACTTTGCGGGAAATAAGAGACCAGTTAAATTCTTTTATCGCATATTGTTTTGCATCACGACGCATTTTTAATAGTTTAGGCGAGCTCTTTAAGAAATACGCCATGCTATCGCTTAGTTTTTGCACATTCGCTTTAGGTATATGAAGGCCTGTCACTCCGGATTTAACGACATCTTTTAGTCCACCTACGTGTGTCGCAATTACCGGACAACCACAAGCCTGCGCTTCTGCAGCTACCATACCAAACGATTCATAATGTGATGGCATAATAGTTGCTAATGCACCTGAATAAAGTCTCTTTAACTGTTTTTCGTTTTTGGGGCCTAGGAATAACACTCGATCTTCCATTCCTTTGATTGCTTCCTTTAGCGGTTCGCTTTTTGGGCGATAGTTCTTTATATCGACCGATTCCGGACAGCCACCTGCAATTAGCAGCTTCACGTTATCAGGGACTTCATGCATGTCCAGCATATTTCTGAATCCTTTTAAAAGATCAAAAATCCCTTTTGACGTTTCTAAACGCCCGGCATAAAAATAGTACGGAAATGCAAACTTCTCCTCTTCTTCAGAAGACGCCAGATACACTGGTGAAACTCCTACCGGCACAACGGATACAGCACTTTTTTTCTTTGTAAAAACTTCAATCTGCTGCTTTTCATTTGGAGTAGTAGCAATAACTATATCCGCTTGTTCCATAATCAGTTTTTCAAAGTGCTTACGTTTATTTTCTATAAAGCCTGTACCTTGCTCTTTTGCAATTGCAAGGGAGTGATTCGTATGACACCAGTAAAATGAATATTCTTTCTGCAGATTATATGCAAGTACTCCTGACAACCAGTAATGAGTATGAACAACATCATAGCTGCTAATATCCAGTGCTTCTGTCATTTCTTCGTATAATCGAGGAAGTAAAGTAAACATTTGCCGCTTATCAACAAATCCTTTATGTCCACCTGCAAAGCGGTAAACTTTACTACGCTCACCCAACTGTTCAACAGCCGGCTTTTGTTCGTCGCTCCAATGTGTAACAATATCAACACTGTAACCAAGTCCGTCAAGCTGCAGGGCTAAATGTTTTACATAGTTGTTTTGTCCACCTGCTTGTTTACTTCCAAGCGGAATTAAAGGGTCGCCATGATCAGAAATAAATAATATCTTTCTCAAATGAAATCTCATCCTTTCGTTCTTAAGCAGCGAATCATAGCTGTAAAACTTTACTGCTGTCTTGCTGATTTTTAATGAAATGATGGTAACTTTTCATAAATTACTCTTCATTAGCTAGGTAGATTTTATAACTTCTCAAAGCTGTCATTTATTCTTGATAGATTCAAACACCCTCACACTACCTAGCAAACAATAGAAGAGGGCATTGTATTTTACGGTCTAATAAAAAATAATAATTTTTTAACTCGATTGATACGTTCCCGTAGTGGGCAGCAACTAAACAAAATATTCTAAAAAATATTATAAATAAAACTTTGTTATTATATTAAATAAGTAAAAATGGTAAAAAGTACTTATAAATTCATTTTCTCTTAAGTCAGGGCAGCTTGTTTAAATAACTTCAAGCGTAACTTCAATATTGCCTCTTGTTGCTTTTGAATAAGGGCATACTTCGTGCGCTTTATGCACTAGCTCTTCCAGCTGTTCACGCTCTATATCTGTCCCTTTTACCTGTAGCACAACACCAAGCTTAAACCCTTGATCTTGTTCATCTTTTAATAAGCTCACATTGGCTGTTACTTCAGATGTGAATTTAACCCGGGCTTTACTAGCTGTTAATTGTAGAGCACTATCAAAACAAGCAGCATACCCTGAAGCAAATAATTGCTCTGGATTTGTTGCATTTTCAATTTTTTTCGCTCGAGGTGTACCTGGCATTGCAGTTTCAAATTGAATTACCCCATCATCCGACTGTACCTTCCCTTCACGTCCTCCCGAAGCAGTTGCAATAGCAGTAAATAATTTTTCAGACATTACACTTCCACACCTTTCAATTTTAGATACAACATATCCTTACCCGTTTTTTCCTTTTTTCAAAAGTGTTTTATGTTAATTAATTGTTAAATTCATTATTAGAGAGCAATAAATTATTCATTTAATAGTTTTTATAGGTCAATATATTTGATGGGTAGAGCTGATTGGAAGCTGAGGCTGTCAGGCTGAAGTTGTTTATATTTACTATTTAAGTATATTATTTTTTTCGTAAAACCAGCTTTAAGGAATGCAATGTAATTCTAGATAATAGAGCGATTGCTTATGTTTTGAATTGTTGATGAGGGGTATCAACTTACAAGTATTCGTTGGGAGGGGATAGTAATATGTTTGGCATATCCGATCTCATTTCATTAGTCATTTCTGCATTTATTATCTTGCCTGCTGTCGTATTTCTTAGGGAGATGGGTTATGTAATTGTCAGCAAGCTGTTCGGAGTAATCGAACCAAGAGTAACGATTGGATCTGGACGCAGAATTTTTAAGTTTGGTATGTTCGATATCCGCAGATACTACCATTTTTATAGCTGGTTTTCGTATGACAAATTAAAGCATGAAAATAAATTTGCCTATATTAGTATTTATTCCGGACCAATTTTAATTAATCTTGTATTCGGTCTTACTATCAATTTTCTAATTGCTAACGGGATAATTGAAGAATATAAAACATTTTGGGATCGCTTTGTTTTTTATGCATTTTATTATGTATTATTCGATGCTGTTCCGATGACCACATTTAGTGGAAAACCGAATAATGGAATGATAATTTATAAAATGATTCGCTACGGACAACGGATTGATTCATCAAAGGAACATATCCTGCCTTCCACATCGGAAGTGGAGAAAGAATACCAGGAATACATGAAGGAGGTTGAAGAAACGGAGGTAGAGATAAAGAAACAAAATCATGACTGAAGCATTAGCTGCTTAATGGTCGATCCAATTGATAAATGATTCAACCGTTCTATTTGCACTTTATAAAATACTTCCAATTAAAAAAGAACCAAGGCCTAAGCCTCAGTTCTTACCTCAATGTGCTGAATAGATGTCAAATATAAATTAGTTCCAGGCAGTTCGTTCACTTTCAGGCTCGTTCATGCCTGTTTTATTTCTTTTGGCGGGAACATTGTTTTCTTTTGCTGGAGCTGCATTAAAAATAAAATCAAGTTCTGATAAAAACTCTTCCTGCTGGGAATTTTTACGATTTTGATTTACTTCTAGCTTATTCGCACTTTGCTTCCCTTTTACTTTTGCATTGTTGCGTTTAAAATCCATATTTGACATAGCCATCCTCCATTGATTTTTTATTTGAAAAGTATAAAAGTCTTTTCAACTTTAAACTTTCCATTAAAAAGTTTAACCACAATTAACTCCTTTTATTAAAGATATATACAATCTCATTTCCCTTATTAGTGAGTTAGGCCCTCCAATTTACTTATTCTCATAAGAAAGTTCTACTATTTTATTAAATTATTAGGAAGATAGATTTAACCTATTTCTTACAAACTGATACTATTTATCAATCTTTTGGAAAAAATAGAAATTTCGATATTCGGATAAATTCCATTGTGATAAATTGGTAATACCGCATTAAACTGAATAGTGCGAAAATTTAATACAAAGGGGAAATGAGAATTGAAAAAGTTTAAGTTTACGAGATTCTTTAGCAGTATTCTAGCTTTTGTTATGGTGCTCTCTTTATTAGTTCCATTCTCGAATGCAAGTGCTGAAGAATCAAAACCATTCAAGCAGGATGGGCAAAGTGAGAGCATCATAGAACTAAAAGCAGCGATCGCTGAACAGCTTAGCTTATCTAAAGATGGGCCAACCCTTCATGAAAGCCTGCAAAATATTTCAGGCAATCAAGAGGTTGCAGTCATCGTTCATTTATCAGAAAAACCGGTAGCATTAGAGCAAGGAATCAGCCAAGTCAAAGGCAAAAAGTTTTCTAATGCCCGTGCAAATGAAGTACGCTCAAATGTAAAAGCACAACAGGCAAAAGTAAAAAAAGAATTAACTGCCAAACAAGTGCAAATGACACAAGGATACACTTTTGATACGGTACTAAACGGATTTGCCGCAACAATTAAAGCGAATGACATTCCAAAACTGCTTTCAGTAGAGGGAATCACTTTAATTGAACCGGATGCAACGGTATACGCAGCAGAAGAGATTACAACAAAATCAACAAAATCAAAAAAACCGTCAAAACTTATCAAAGATGGGCAATTGGAAGCCCAAATGAATACAAGTATTTCTTTCCTTGGTATTGAAAAACTTTGGAATGAAGGAATTGAAGGACAAGGGATAAAAGTGGCAGTGCTTGATACAGGTATTGATGCAGACCACCCTGAATTTGCCGACATCTACAAAGGCGGAAAGAACTTTATTCCTAACTCTTCAACTTACACTAAACCACGTGCAGATGACGATGCATCGGAAACATTACCATCAGAGCGTCCAGCAGGAACACCTGAATTCAATGCAAACGGAAGCTCGTTCTATACTTCTCACGGTACCCATGTTGCCGGAACAATTGCGGCAATTGGTGCTAACGAATTCGGCATTAAAGGGATTGCACCAAAAGTAGACCTATATGCTTACCGCGTTCTTGGAGCATACGGAAGCGGTGCGACATCAGGTATTGTTAAAGCAATTGAAACAGCTGTTTTAGAAGATATGGATGTTATTAACCTTTCACTTGGCGGTGGTGCTAACACTGAAACGGATTCAGGATCATTTGCGATCAATAACGCTATGATGGCTGGAACAATCGGTGTTGTTGCAACAGGTAACTCAGGTCCAAACCGTGGAACAATGGGCACACCTGCAACTGCTCGCTTAGGGATTGCAGTCGGTAACACAACAAATCCAGAAACAATGTATAACGGGGAAGTTAATATTACAGTAGGTGACTACAACTTTACAAAACAGCTTCTTTTAATGGGAACAACTTTTGGTAAAAACTTATCAACACAGCTTCAAGGTGAGTTTAATTTAGTCGCGATTCCTGGAAACGGGGAAGCAAAAGATTTTGAAGGAATTGATGTTGAAGGTAAAGTCGCATTAATTTCCCGCGGTAATATTGCATTTGTTGATAAAATTGCAAATGCTAAAGCAAACGGCGCAGTGGCTACAATTATCCATAACTTTGCCGGCGGAACAAATGCACCGGACATTTCTGGCACATTCCTTGGTGACTCTTTTGATTTCCTGCCAACATTCGATATGTCAGTAACAGACGGCAATGCAATTCGCGCTGCGTTGGCAAGTGGTACAGGTAAAGTAAGCTTCGGCAAGTTTGCTTCAACTACGACAACTGGAGATGATGTAAATTCTTCTAGTTCACGTGGACCTTCTACACCGAACTTTGATATTAAACCTGACGTAACAGCGCCTGGCACAAACATTATGTCAACGATTCCTATGTATAAATCGGACTTCCCTGATGCGGTTTACGATGAAGCATATGATCGTAAAACAGGAACATCTATGGCTACACCACATATTGCTGGTATCGCAGCATTAGTAAAACAGGCAAATCCGGATTGGGATGCGTTCGATGTAAAAGTAGCCCTTTCGAATACAGCAAAAGTATTGGATACAGCAAAATATGATGTGTTCTCTCAAGGTGCTGGACGCGTAAATGCTTATGCGGCAGCCCACCCGGAAATTCTAGCTTATGCACTTGATACGGCAGTTTTAGACGGCAATGGTGAAATTGTAGAAAACAAAAAAGGGACAGTTACTTTTGGTCCTCAATCATTGAAAGACGGAAATATTTCTGTAACGAAACAAGTATTAGTAAAAGACATTAAAGGAAACGGCGGTAATTACAACGTATCCGTAGATGTAACTAAAACATTTGGCGATGCAGCTGTTACAGTGGATCAGCCATCATTTACTTTAGCTGGTGAGCAGATGCTAAACATTACATTAACTGCTTCACAGGCTGTGGCACCAAGCGGCTCTGAGATTTTAGGTTTCATCCACATTAACGGTGGATCTACGGAAGCTTCATTGCCATTCGCAGCTGATTTCAGCAGCGTGGCGGCGACAACTGAAATTAAAGATTTCAGCATCACAGAAACTGATCTGTCATTTAACGGTGATGGTATTAAAGACTCAGGTGTCCTTTCATTCACATTAACTGGCGATGTTACAACGAACTATATCGAGCTTTGGGATATTATGAATCCTGAAGGCGGAGAATATGGGGACGGCTACATCGGTTATCTGCATGCTGGTACTTCATTAGGAAAAGGTTCTTATACGCTGAATGTTGGCGGACAATATAAACCATGGAGCGATGAACCGGCAACTACGATTCCGGATGGACTATATACAATCGACTTTACTGGTCTTGCAGCTACAGGAGTAGTTTCAGATTATGTAGGACCGATTGTTGTAAAAACGACAAAACCGGAAATTACAGGTTCAGAGGCTGAAGGTATTGTTTCAGGACAAGTAACAGATAAGTATATCGACTACAATGAAGAGCTGTATTTATACGGTTTAGACTACAATTTAAATGATAAATTAAAAGCTTCATATGTTGCGACTGTTAACGGCGAAGTACAAGCTCCAGTTACATTCGAATTAAATCAGGACGGCAGCTTCACATTCCCGGTAACAGCTGAAACAAATGCTGTAACAGTAGTTATTACAGATGCTGCTGGTAATGTTGGCGAAGCGATTATCTTTGAAAAAGAAGTTTTAGAACCTGTTGTAACTCTTTCTGTAAATCCTACTGTGCTAGACCTAACAGCTGGAGAAACTGCACAGCTTGCGGTAACAGAAACAACGACACCTGCTAAAGGTGATGCAACAGAAGAAGACGTAACTTCAAAAGCTACGTATGTTGTAGCAGATGAAAATGTTGCTACAGTTGTAAATGGTTTAGTAACTGCAGTAGCAGAAGGCACAACGACAATTACTGTTTCACATGGCGAAAATGAAGCAACAGTAACTGTTACAGTTAAAGCCCCTGTAGTGGAAGAACCAGTTGTAACTCTTGAAATCGACCAAGCTCAAGTTGAAACGAGAATCGGTAAAGAAGTTACAGTTAAAATTACTGAAGTAACAACTTTAAACGGTGAAACAACAGAGAAAGATGTTACAAACCTTGCAAATTACCAAGTAGAAAACGATAAGATTGCTACTGTAAAAGCAGGCACTGTAAAAGGAAAAGGCCAAGGTACTACTTCTGTTACAGTAACCTATGGTGATCATACCCTTATGTTTGATGTTAACGTTGTAAAGCCTGGCAATGGCAATGGTAACGGTAATGGTAACGGTAACGGTAACGGCAACGGCAACGGCAACGGCAACGGCAACGGCAACGGCAACGGCAACGGTAACGGCAACGGTAACGGCAACGGCAACGGTAACGGCAACGGCAACGGTAACGGCAACGGCAACGGCAACGGTAACGGCAACGGTAACGGCAACGGTAATGGAAAAGGTCCTAAAAATAACAATGAAGTTACAGAATATGAAATTTAATTAATATTTTAGCTAGTATTGCTAAGTTTAAGACTTCTTCCCGGATGGAGCTTAAACTTAGCTTTTTTTATCCTTAAGAAAAAGGGTGCCTTTTGATCAAAGCACCCTTTCATGATTTATCCTATTACTATTTCTTTTTTCTTATTAAATTCTTCATTTTCCAAGTTCACTTTCTCAGGTTTCACAACGAATATACTAATTAAAGTCGCAATGGTGAACAAAGCGGCAATTACGTACAGTACCATGTCATAAGATTGTGTCTTTTCAAGAATAATTGCACTTAGCTGATTGCCCGTCAAACCTGCAAATGCCCAGGCAGATAAAGCTAAACCGTGCACAGTTGAAATACTATCGATACCAAATCGGTCTGATAATAGCGGCGGTAAAGATGAGAATCCTCCACCGTAACCTGCATTTACAATACAAAGTAAAGCAATGATAAGGATCGCCATAGAATTATTTATCCCATCAAATACAACGGTACATAAAATAATGCTAATAGAAGAAATAAAAATAATTTTATAGATGGAGTTACGATCTTTTAAACGATCCCCCCATGCAGAAAATGCAATTCGTCCACCTGCATTGAAAATGGCTGTAAGCGAACTAACTAAACCAATCGCGCCAAATCCAATGAAGGCTAAAATACCTTTTTCTTGTGAGATTAACGCTAAACCACATGTAATATTAATATAGAACATTAGCCAAATACCGATAAACGTCTTATTCGTCAATACTTTTCTATAACTGAAGCTATGCATTTCAACACTTTCTTCTTCATGTCCAGCCGGTTTCTTTAAAATTAAATGCCCGACAACCATCATTACTAAATAAATTGCCGCTAAAATATAAAACATTGTAAAGATATTTGTAGGATCTACTAAAATCCCTTCACTATTTCGATTACCGAGTAACTTTTCCATTAATGGACTTGCAATAACTTTTGCTAAGCCGAAGCCGGCAACAGCAAGACCCGTTGCCAATCCCTTTTGTTCTTTAAACCAGAGCATCAGTGTTTTTACAGGTGTTAAATAGCCAATTCCAAGTCCAATCCCCATAACAACTCCATAAGAAATATAAATACCGATCAATGATTTTTGATAAATAAAGAAACCTGTTGCTGCCATCCCTACAACAAAAAATATCGCCGCAAGTAAGGATGATTTATGAATATCTTTTTCAACAAACTTCCCTCCAAAAGCCGCAGACATACCAAGAACAAAAATAGCTATACTGAATGCCCATTCCACTTCACTGACAGGTTTTCCGATATAAGAGGCAATATCCCCCTTAAACAACGACCAGCAATAAACAGTACCAATACTACAGTGAATCAATAAAGCTGGAATGACCGCACGCATCCACTTGTTTTCAAACTTCCCCACTTTAAAACTCCTCATTATTCATTTAACCTAAAACGCGAACTTTAATTAAAAATAAATAAATATAGTTCGTATATTACCTATATAATTATTAATAATTAGTAGTTTATAGATTAAATATTTTATTTTCACGAACATTAATAAAGTGATTATATAATAATATTCATAATAAATGAATAATAATTTTAATATAATTTTTTTATTTATAGACAAGTTTCATAAGTTATTCAATTACTCTTTACGTGTGCAAATCGAGTAGGAGGGAGTGATTAACTCCCGACCTCTCACACCACCGTACGTACGGTTCCGTATACGGCGGTTCAATTAAGATAAATGACGCAAAGTTTCATAACGAACTTGCAGACTTTTCAGCCCTTGGCTTTCCCAAAAGGAATTGCCGAGGGTTCTGTGTAATATGGGGCTTTTTGAAATGCGCCAGTACCCTTTTCGGGTATTTCCCCACTCGTATGCTTTCCCATAAGGTACTTTTAGACGAATGAGATTTCTGACCCTTGTTCGAGGCTTCTTCCAGTTCTTCCATAAACACATACGTAATCTCCGTTTAATCCATCCATCTAATGCTTTAAATATCGAATGAGTATCCGCCAAAGCGAAGTATCCGCACCAGCCTATTAGGTATTGATTCAACTTTTTGATTCTGTGTTCCATAGAATAGGGTATCTTTCTTGAGGTAATTTCTCGTACCTTGTTCTTCATTCGTACGAGACTTGATTTCGCAATGCGAACCTTGGGTTCTTTATGATTAGTAAAACTGAATCCTAAGAATTTACGATTCCATGGACGATCTACCGCTGATTTCTTTTCATTTACTTTCAAACGAAGTTTTCCTTCGATAAATCGCTGTACACTTGCCATTACCCGTATTCCTGCCCGTTCTGTTTTTACATAAATATTGCAGTCATCTGCGTATCGAACGAATTTATGTCCACGTGTCTCTAATTCTTTATCAAGTTCATCTAAGACTACATTAGAAAGTAAAGGACTTAAAGGACCGCCTTGAGGTGCACCTTCTTCTGTACTTGAAATCACTCCATTAATCATGACACCCGCTTGGAGGTATTTGCGAATAAGTTTTAATAACAGTTTATCTGAAATTCGTTTCGCTAATGTCGCCATTAGGCGGTCATGGTTGACCTTATCAAAGAACTTCTCTAAATCCATATCAATTACCCATCGATACCCCTCACTCAAGTAGCCTTTTGCTTTTCTAACCGCATCATGGGCACTCCGATTTGGACGGAATCCATAGCTGTGGTCAGAAAATGTTTTGTCATATTCCTTTGATAAAATCTGCGAGATGGCTTGTTGAATCAAACGGTCTGTAACGGTTGGGATTCCTAATAGTCGCACGCCACCGTCCGATTTCGGGATTTCGACTCGACGTACTGGCTGCGGTTCATAGGTCCCATTCAAAATCTGCGATTTAATGTTATCCCAATTTTCGCGAATGTGCTGTCGTAAGGTTTTTACGGGCATCATGTCTACTCCATGGCTTCCTTTATTCGCTTCTACTCGCTTTAAAGCTTGTATCATGTTTTGTCGTTCCAGGATTTGATTCAACATCATCATTTCGTTCCTTTCCGTGAATAGCTGTTCTTCTTTTGCCCAAATAGACTACACCCTCCGCAAATACCCTCGTGGAATTCACCACTACTTTCTAAGCGTGAGGTTTCTAATGTTTTCTGTGTTCATTCATCCAAGTTGGAAAGCCAAGGGCTATTCTCTCTTAATTGTTCAGTCCTTCCAAGTAATTCTAGACTCACTTGTACTACGACCTCTGCTGACTTCTGACAGTTCAGCTACTTGTCACCAAGTAGGTTATGAAGGGTACTTCACATTTCTGCCAGACCTCCCCGGGTAAGCGCATGCACTTTCACACCATCTATCCGCCTCATTTACTCGATATGACCTTTGACAGAAGGGACTTTATCTTGTTATGCAGATTCATCCAATCATACCTAGCCTTATATGAGATTCGTGTTCCTCGGACCGGCGTTTTGCCTCCAGCTTCCTTCAGATTCCGTGTCACCACGGACACCCTTGCTCTTGGCTAACCTCTACTTCTGTCTTCGGGGTTCGGGACTTGCACCCTATAGTTCATGCGCATGCCGGGCGCACATAAAAAAACAGCCTAATTAGAGTAATTAGACTGTTTTGAAGCAGCGATATATATCGGCTTATTTGAACGGATAAAATTAAAACCTATTTAAATGTTATTTTCACACTATAGCCTAGATTTCTGTAAAAATCTGCGAGAACTTTCTCAGCACTTTTTTCTGCTGATTCCAACAGACCTATTTCAATGGCCTCATCTTTGATTTTTTCCTGCGCTTCCCCTACCAGGTCAAATCCTTCATTCCATTTCACTTCACCACGGAATAATCCTTCATCTGAGAAAGTTTTGACATCTTCCATCTGAATGGCAGGGTCCTGTATAAGTGTTGCTCGTGGCAGGGTGATCTCTAACTCTTTGTCATCTTCATTGACTTTAATATCATCCGATGTTACTTCTTTAAGATTAACACCTGCAATGACTGTAGCAGGAACTATTAATAATAACTCTCTTTTTGTACCTGGTAAATTAAACGAAATATCATTTCCAAACAGTTTATTATCCTCTTGCTCAATGATTACTTTCAAATGGGCTTCAGCCGTTGCAAGCGTTGCTAATTCCTGGACCTGTTCTACAAATACTGTACTTTCTTTTTTAAATGTATTGCCGAAAAATAACCAAGTTCCCCCGAATGTGATAAGGATAAGAAGCAATGCAATGAACAAAATCTTAAATCCCCAAAATTTAAATATAACCTTAAATATTGCTCCGGAAATATTGGCATTTCCACTGCGCTGTCCTATAACCGCGGTGGCAGCACTTTCTTCCTCACCCTTTTTCAATTCCTTCAATACTTGTTCAATTTGTGATAATGCTTCATCTTTTTTATTCATATCGTTCCCCCTCCCTTTATATTGTTGAGGAAAATTAAATTATAAGTTCCATATTTATACTTAAACATCATATCAAATTATAAAGTCTTATTAATATTAAAAAAGACAATTACGAAATATATCGGGGAATGTGTAATCCTTTTTCATATTTTTCAAATCTTGTTAATAGCAATTTTCCTTAAATACATTTAAACTATCGAATGGAATTATATTAAGAGAGGTTACAATATGAAAAAACAATCGTTGTTTATACGAGGGACTCTATTTGCAGCAATTTTAACAGGTTTATTCTTTATACTTTATAAAAGCGGGATTTCTATTTCCGATCTGTCACCCCAGCTTATTTTAGAGCTTGCCCATAACAATCTAACTATCGTTATTTTAATAATGATATTATTAATGTTCCTGCAAAATTTATTTACATTTATCCCGTTAATTTTAGTCATCACGATTAATATTGCATTGTTTGGGTTTTGGCGTGGTTATTTTTTTAGTACATTCAGCAGTGTTATTGGAAGTACATCAATTTTCCTTTCCATTCGCTACTTTTTCGCTAATTTATTTACTTCAGAAAAACTGAAAAAATATGAGCAGCAACTCAATAAAAATGGCTTTCTATTTGTTCTGTCAGGACGTATTTTGCCATTTCTTCCTACGAATTTAATTAATATCGTATCCGGCTTAAGCAAAATGAAAATATCGTATTTTATCTCAGCTACAACAATAGGAAATATGATTTATGGGCTTGTATTAGCCTCTATTTCTTATGGAATTGTCTCTGTCTCACAGCAATATAGACAACTATTTTATGTAATTATTGCAATTGCAGCCATTATCGTTGCGGTCCGGTTTATTAAAAAGCAACGTACAAGCAGTATTTAAAAAAGAAGGTATTACACCTTCTTTTTTATTTTGTTTATTAGCCTCTATTTCAGCTGTACAGTATGGCTCGTCTGAACCGTATGACCAGACCATACCGTCTGTACGGATACTAAGTATTCTTCCTTTGAATAAAAGAGATAATATCAATATATAATGCCGTCATCTCTTCAGGTGTCTTGTCTAAATTATTTTGAACCCATTGTTCAATCAATCCTAAAAAAGCAGATGTGATAAAAGCTAAAAAGTATTCCATTGGAACATTTAAATTTGCATTAAAGCTTTCATTCCCCTCCAAGTTTACACGCACTTTTTCTGAAAAGGCTGCTCTAAACCTAAGATGAAAACCCGCTCTTCCATGTTCACTTAAAAAGATTTTTAAAAGAGGTGCCTGCATTTTTATCGAATTAAATAATGTGGCAGCTAATTGTTCCTGTCCTTTTTCAAACGTATGTGTAGATGAATAATTCGATTGCAATTCATCAATATGATCCCCTAGCTCTTCAAATAGCTGTAATTCAATCTGATCCAGCAAATCAAACTTATCGATAAAGTGTAAATAAAACGTCCCACGATTAATCTTGGCTGTTTTCGCAATATCCCCTACTGTAATTGAATCGAAAGTTTTCTTTTCCAGCATCTTCATAAATGATTTTTGAATAAGCTCTTTTGTTCTTCGATTTTTTTCTGTATAAACACTCAAAAAAGCACCCTCTTTCATCAAAAATTGAACAATCTGTTTATTTTGTTGATTGCTTTGATTTCCCCTCAAATTATAAAATAAACGAGTAATAATAAACAACATGTTGAAATTTGAGAAAGGATGAAATTCATTGAGATTATTTAAAGAAAAATTAGCATGGGCTGCTCCTATTGCTGTTATATTAATTATTGCATTATTTTCGGTAAACTTATTCGCACAAGGAAATCCTCAAGTAAAAAATCTGCCGGTTGCTCTTATTGTTAACGATGAGGGGCAACACGTTGAAACTGTCCTCGATGCTGTTGAACAAATGAGTAAAGGTGGAGACGGTGCAGAACCGGTTATAGCATTTACAAATGAGAAAGAAGAAAATATTGAGTCACTTTTTGCAGATAAAAAGTATTATGCAGCACTTGTCATTCCTGAAGGCTACAGTGACACATTGCAAAATGCACTAACAAATAATCAGTCTGCCAAACTGAAAATATATATTAACCAAGGCTTTAATATGACAGGCGCAAACTTTGCAAAAGCTGCTTTAATCGGCTTTGTATCTGGAATGAATGACCAATATTCGGCAATTTTTTTAGCACAGCTTAGTACTGAAAAAATTGATGCAACACAAGCTTCCATTTTAATAAATCCAGTTGTTGCTGAAGAAAAAATATACAATCCTATTACAGCCTCTACTGCAAACGGTAGTGCTCCAACTTTATTGGCAGTACCTGCATGGGTTGGTGCATTAATCGGTGGATTCATTGTATTTTTAGCAACATCAGGCATCTTTAAGAAAGAACTGTTAACACGTAAACAAACATTAGGCCTAATTGGCGGGCAAGTTTTATTCGGCATTATTATTGCCTTATTCTCAGGCTTCACTGTTGCAACACTTGCACAAATTGCAGGGATTAATATGCCAAGCTACTTCCTAGTTGCTTTCTTTGTATCATTTGCGGCATTCTGCTTCTATTTATTAGTATCAGCAATTACCGCATGGATTGGGAAACCAGCTATTACATTATTTATGGTTGTCATGCTTTTAGGTATGGGTGTTCTCATGACACCACAGGAAATGCTTCCAAGTTTCTTCGTGAACTTTATTCGTCCTTGGGTACCAATTCGCTTTGCTTCTGAAGGTTTACGAGAAATTTTCTACTTCGGTAGCGGATTCTACACAGGCGCTTCCTTCAACACAATTTTAGGAATTGGTATTGCAGGTTTAGTAATTTTCTTACTTTCTATCTTCAAACCGGTAAAAGTAAAAAAACAACAGAACTAACACATAAAAAAACGTTATTTTGCATTCAGTGCAAAATAACGTTTTTTATTTAACTTCTTTTAGATAAGCCCGATATATATTTCAATATTTTAACTTTTTTAGTTTTATTGCGAAAAAAAGTCATCACCATACGTTATATATAATGTAAAAGCTTTTGCAGTAACAATACTATAAAAAGGAGAACGATATGAAGATTGATGAGCAAAATTTTATAAAATATCTTCAAGCCGGCAAAGAACATGCTCTTGATTACGTAATCGACCACTATCTTCCGTTAATAAAAGGTGTTGTTTTAAAAATTTTAGGTCCGCTAGACATTAATGAAAGCCCAAAGGAATGCTGTAACGATATTCTATTATCTATTTGGAAAAATGCAAAAAAGTTCCATGGCGATGCAGCTGATTTTAAGGAATGGGTTTGCGTTATTGCTAAATATAAAGCAATCGATTATTACCGGATGGAAATGAAGAAAAAAGAAAGCCCTTCTTTGAACATAGAACTGATACAGGCAGAATCCATGATGTATGAAAACTCCTCCCTGGAAGAACAGGAGGAAATTCAGGGAATCCTCTCTAGTTTAAAGCCCGTCGATCAGAAAATTTTTATAATGAGATACTTGTTAGATTTTGATACAGAAGAAATTGCTCGTCAGTTGGAGATGACAAAATCGGCAATAGATAACCGCCTTTACCATGGTCGAAAAAAACTAAAAAAAGATTTAGGGGGTATGCCCATTGAAAAATCTGTTTAAACACTTTAATGATATTGACATCGATGTAAATGAATTTGAAGAAGCTGATGTAACAGAATTTGAAAAGGCTCAGTTTAAAAGAGACTTGAAAAGACAAGTATCCAAAATAAAAAACAGAAAGTGGTTGAAAGGAGTTGCGGCTGTCTGCCTTTCGCTCGGTATCGGTACCGCTTCACTTATAGGTCTATCCTATACCACCTTTGCTCATGAAATTCCGATAGTAAACAGTATTATCAAACTCTTCTCGACCAAGGACAAGATAATTTCAGGCTATGAGGAGTTTGCGGATCAGCAGCATCTTGTAGCAGAAAGCAATGGCACAACGATTACGGTAAATGAAAGCTTATTTGACAGTAAAAAGTTTTTAGTTGGCTATTATATCGAAACAGACAGAGATTTAGGTGAGCATCCGGAAATAGAAACTACATTTAAAGTGGATGGGCGTGAGCATGCCCTCTTTCATACAGAGCATATAATTGAAAAGGTCGGACCAAACAAATATGCCGGCTTAACAACAGCGATTCTGAACTTATCTAATCAATTGGAACAGGCGAATTTCGAATTCCACATTAGCAGTCTTTCCAATCGGGATACAAAAGAGATGGTTCAGGGTATTTGGGATTTTGAAATAGATGTCAAAGCTACTGAGAATAAAGTTCAATTTGTGGAAGCACCTGCATCAAAAAAAGCTGATCTAGGTATTAAAATAAATGAAATTATATACACACCGATTTCCTTTATCGTCAATTATACAGAAACGCAAAAAAATGAGATGTTAAAAGAGAAATGGGACGTTATTTCTTCCGATTTAAATGTAAAGGATGATTTAGGCAATACGTATACATCAAGGTTAACAGGCGGCACAGGAAACGGGCAGGGGTTTATGGAATATGTATTCACATATGAAAAACTACACCCGGATGCAAATACTTTAATATTCACTCCCATATTCAAATTGATGGAGGCGGAAATCGATGAAAACGGCGTAAAATGGGTAAATCCTGATAGCGATTTAAAAATGGAAATAATCGAACTTAGTGATATTATTATTAAAATTCCTAAGTAATACGTCATCTAAAATGGATAACCTGCCTAGATCTCCTTGGAATTAGGGAGAAACGCAACCAATAGAAAAGCCAAAACGTAGAATTAACGTTTTGGCTTTTTGAATATTAGTGATTTTGTAATAGAACATTGAACTGCGCTCTCAATATTTTATTCTTTCGATGATCCGTCATTTAAATAAACTTCGCCGTCTTTATAAACCATTTGTTCTGGATAACGCAGGTTTATAACTGCATCTTGAAGTTCTTGTGAAGGAGCCCGTGTTGAAAGTGAAACAATAATATTAGTAGCGAAAGCAGCAATTGCTCCGAAAACACCAGCACCAGTATCAATAATGCCTAATACCGTAAAGCCACCGTATTTCGCACTGAAGATATAAATAAGTGTAACCGCTAAGCCGACAAGCATTCCCGCTATTGTTCCTTTTGCATTCGCACGCTTCCACCATACACCTAAAACGAGTGCTGGGAAGAAGGTACCAGTAGCAAGCGCGAATGCCCATGCAACAATTTGAGTAATGGCACCAGGAGGGTTTAATGCAATAAGTCCAGCTAATAGTGTTGCCACGACAATTGAAATACGGCCTATTAACAAGCGTTTTCGTTCAGACGCTTGTGGATTGATGATGCGATAGTAAATATCATGTGCAAATGAAGATGAAATAGAAATCATTAAACCTCCAGCTGTAGATAAGGCAGCTGCCATTGCGCCTGCCGCCACGAGTCCAATAACGAATACACCTAGATTTGCGATTTCAGGTGTAGCCATTACGACGATATCGTTGGCAATTTGCAGTTCAGGCCATTGAAGAATGCCATCACCATTTGCATCAGCTATTCCCAATTTTCCAGTATCAATCCATGATTGAGTCCAAGCAGGCAGTTCAGCAATTTTATTACCAGCAACTTCCGTCATTAATATAAAGCGAGCAAAAGCTGCATAAGCTGGTGCGCTAAAATATAAAAGTCCGATAAAAACTAATGCCCAAGCCCCTGACCAACGAGCCGCCTTCATAGTACCTACTGTATAAAATCTTACTATTACATGTGGAAGTCCAGCTGTACCACACATTAATGTAAACATAAGAGCTAAAAACTGCCACTTAGTTCCGTTGGTGAAAGGTGCAAAATACTCAGAAATTCCAAGTTCCCGGTCGAGTTCACCCATTTTCGTTAAAATTTCACCATACGAAATCCATGGTAAAGGGTTACTAGTCAAATGTAATGACATAAAAATAACAGGTACTAAATATGCGATAATTAAAATGACATATTGTGCTACTTGAGTCCAAGTGATACCTTTCATACCACCAAATGCAGCATAAAATGCAATAAGTACAACGCCGATTAGTGTTCCTATTTTCGCATCAATTTCAAAAAGACGTCCGATTACTACACCAGAACCTGATAGCTGTCCGATTGAATACGTGAAACTTATAATAATTGTACATATAGCAGCTATTATTAGTGCTGCCTTACTATTAAAACGATCCCCAATAAACTCAGGTACAGTATAGCGACCAAATTTCCGAAGCTGTGGCGCGAGTAATATTGATAAAAATAAATAGCCGCCAGTCCAGCCCATAATATAAGCTAATCCATCATAGCCAAGTAACATGATCGTACCAGCCATCCCGATAAAGGATGCTGCACTCATCCAGTCTGCCCCAATTGCCATCCCATTAAAAATAGGTGGCACTCCACGACCAGCAACATAGAAATCAGATGTTTGTTTAGCAGTATTATAAACCGCAATCCAAATATACAAAGCAAATGTAGCCAATATAATTAACGTTGAAACTATAAATTGAGTATCCATAAATTACCTCCCTTCATTAATGATTTATCATATTGTTTGCGCTTATTTCTTCATTTCGCGCTTCACTGATCCCATACTTTTTATCGATTTTGTCCCCAACGATCGCATTTACAAAGAGTAAAATAATGAAAGTAAGCAAGGCTCCAATTGCCCCCATGAAATAGTGGAACGGGAATCCTAAAAACTGAACATCGGTTAATGAGTCTGCAAGCGCTACCATAACAAAGGACACTAAAAACCAGATAACAAAATAAATAGCCATGTACGTATTTTTCTCACGGAAATAGGCATCAGCAACTTTTTTATCGATTTTTTTCATCTAGACCTTCTTTCTTCAAATTTTTATCTTAAATCAAAAATAAAAAGAAGTGTTTCCTTTAAAGGAAGTGGTACTAAAATCACCTTAACAACCATTAACATAATAAGTCCTATTATAGGAAAGGTGAGGGCGATGAAACGTTTTTTAATTAGTCCATAAGCAAGACAGCAAATGGAGAAAAGAATAATAAAAAGAAGCAACTAATTCCTCCTAGTCTCTAAGTTTTTTTTAATGTATGTTAAAAAGGTCCAGGATAAAACGACTATTTAATAAAAAAATCATTTGAGTAGGGATAACTAAAACAGACAAGCATCAAAAAATAAAACTACCTGATACGATGATAAATCAACGTTCGAGGTGGTTTTTATTAAAAATAATCCAACTTATGATATAGTTTATTTCCTCCTTTATCGGATATATTTTTTCTTATAAACTTAAATACAGAATACATAATTATTAAAGATTCCATGGGTTACTATGTTATATTGGAATAGTAGTAAATGGCCAGCATATTTTTGACATCGACAATGTTAATTTATAATCGTTAAATCAGCATTATTGGGTGCCAAACCCATTAGAGTTCTTCAGGAACAAAGAATTCTACCGCAGCATCTCCAAGTGAGATGCTGCCTTTTTATTTGCAGAAACAATTTACAGTTTATAAACAAAAACTAAAAAGCTTAGAGGATATTAGTTGCTAACATCCTCTAAGCTTTTATATATATTTTCTTACACACCAAAAATTAACTGAATTTTTTATCAATCCCCGTTATTTTCTACACATGAAACAGTACCGTTCGTTGGTGTAAGCCTTTTTTGTTCCCGTTGTTCTTCTAGAAGATTCATCATTAATGATTGAATCAATTTTATTACAATATTTGCGTGTATAGGATTTGCAAGATTTTTTCTTTCAAGAGAATCCTTCGTAAGATTATACAGTTCATATTGTTCAGGAACAGAAACTGTTTTCGTTACTATTTTTGACATAGAAACAGTGATTTCTTCATTAATAGGAGTTTGACTCTGGACTTCCGTTACTTGATCTTCTACTCCTGGGTTACTCCAAAATTGCGGATTGTCGAAATATCTTGAAAACTTCCATAGCTCCCTTTCTCTATTTTGACCTGTTGGAAGATAGGCGATGACAGATTCAATATGGTTTGGCTGGGAAACAGAATTATAAGGTTGGCCGGAAATACTAATCTGAGATAATCCTCTCGTAACATCATCATCTGTCATAAAATAAATCGGCTCATTTGCCCGTAGAAAAACATCTTCGCCATTGATAAGCGGCGTTAAATCTCTACCTACAGGTGGATGTACTTCAGTATGATTTTTCCTTAACTCCTTTTGAACTTTGTTTACGTCAATTTTAGCTAATCCTAACAAGGTTGGCAGGATGTCTACATGACTAGTCAACATATCCGCAGTTTGCCTATTTGGAAACAATTTTGGACTATGAACGATAAAGGGTACATGAGTCGCTTCTTCGTATGCGTTATACCACTTTTGAAATAATCCCCCGTGAGCACCTAATAAATCTCCATGGTCAGAAGTAAAAATAACAATTGTATTATCATAAAATTTGCTGGATTTTAGTTTATTGAATACTTTACCCATTTCGTGATCGACTTTTTTATGAAGAGAGAAATAAAGCTGACGATAAAAAAGACTATCTCTTGTTGGCTGGAAGGCTTTGTGGTAAGTCTCTTTGTAGCTTTGTTGTGCATCTGGCTTTGTGTGCAATAATTCATCCGCTGTAGGAGCAGGTGGAATAAAAGGAACAGTAGGGTCTACTTCAAAATTGAATAACGGATGGTATTCAGTTGTTTCTCCAAACAACGTAATATCATGTGGATTTAAAAATGAAGATACAATCAACCAAGGTTGACTTTGATTAACACTATCCGCTTCGAGTGAATGAAGTAACTCAACTACTTCCCTTGAATACACTTCATCACGCCCACTTGTTCCAATGCCAGCAGATGAAGCAGAATTACGAGGATTGGATCCATGAGGTTCTGGACCAAGCCAGCCTGAAAAGCCATATTCATTTAGACGATCCGATTCCAAGTAAAACTCTTCAAGATTTCGGTCAGGAATACCTGTATTTGAGTCATAACTAGGCAATGCATTTTGAGTTCCAGGAATCAAAATATCCTGAGGACTCACATGCCATTTTCCCTTCCAAAATGTGCGGTAGCCTGCCGAACGAAAATAGTCCCCAAATGTAGGAACTGTATTAGCATCTAGCCAAAATACATCCGGTTCAAATGAAGAGGCAGCAGCACCAGTTGTTTTAGTTAGCCCATGTAATGATGGGTATTGCCCAGTATACAGTGTTGCTCTACTCGGTGAGCAAGCCGTGCTTCCAACGTAATGGTTTAAAAATTCCAGTCCATTTTCCCGTAATAATTCCTGTGTCTTTAGATTTTCTTTACGCCATTTCTTTAGTTCCTTATTTTCATAAACTGTCGGAAATCGTTGTTCATCCACTATAAAGATAAGGAAATTAGGTTTTGTTCCTTCTATGTTCTCCTCTTTCTGCAATTCCAAATATTTTCCCCCTTGCAAACATGAATAATTAAAACATTTTATGTTTACAGGCTCGAAAATACCATACACTTTGAAGGGTATTATTTAGAAAGATCCGCACTGCAACAAAGTTACAAAAACCGCATCTATTTAAGATTGCGGCAAACAAATTGTAAAGGTTGTCCCTTTTCCCTTCTCACTTTTTACTTTTATTCTTCCTCTATGCAACTCAATAATGTGATAACTCATTGATAAGCCCAACCCCAACCCGTCTTTTTTCGTTGAATGAAAAGGAGTGGATAGTTTTTCTAACGTATCTTTATCCATTCCAGATCCATCATCTCTGATCGTAATTTCAACTTCGTTATCAGAATGACTTTGATCAATAGCAATTGATATATTGCCATCAAAGTCAATGGCATCAAAAGAGTTTTGTAGGATGTTTAGAAGTACCTGCTTGATTTTATCCTTATCTATATTAATCTTATCCTTAAAAGAAGCCTGATAAAGAACCTTTATATTTTTATTTCTAAAATCATTTTCCATTAACGTCAATATATCTTCAATAAGTTCATGTAAACTCACTCTGGATTTAGAGACTTCTTTTTCATCCGGTTTAGCCATCATCATAAATTGTAAAGTGTACCCTTTGTAAAGGACATTTTGAAAAAGCCTAGGCAACTTGTTGAAGCTGCTGTCTGTATTTTACAGGCGGCAGTTTTTTTAAATTCCACTGGCCTCGATAATAATTGTAATACGTCATATAACTCTTTATCTCTCGTTTTACTTCTTCTAACGTCTCACACTCTTTTAGATTGGCTTCATCTTTAAAATGCCCGAAGAATGATTCCTGGGGCGCATTATCCCAACAGTTCCCACGCCGTGACATGGACTGACCTAAGCCCAATCGCTTCACCAATGCTTGATAGATCGGGCTTGTATAATGAAAGCCCTGATCCGAATGGATAAAGGCATCTTTCACTAAATGCTTGTGTTTTTTCAATTTCTTTAATGTATCGAGGGCGATATCCAACGATAAGGAATTTGATACTTCATACGCTAAAATTTCGTTCGTTTCAGCGTCTTTAATCGTGGATAAATAAGCGCGTTTTCCGTTTCGATACGTCAAATACGTGATATCTGTTAATAACACTTTTCCTACTACACCTTGTTTGAAATTCCGTTTTAAGTCGTTTGGGCATGTACGGTGTTCTTTCGTTGCTTTTACCATACGTCGATAAGGATTCGCTTTTCGAATGGGACAAACAATATCATACTTTTTCATAATGCGACGAATTCGTTTTAGGTTGTAGGTGATACTATATTGATTTTGAAGTGTCATTTTGATTTGGCGCGCTCCCTTTTTGCGTCCTCGGAAATGATAGGCCTTTAAAATGATTTCTTTCACTACTTCATCTGCCGCATCTTGGGTTGCCCGGTTTTGGGCGGATTGTTCATCAAAATAATTGTAATAACCCGAACGGGAAACACCCATCATTTCACATAAGTAGCTCACCATGCGCTTCAATTTATACTTTTCGATGGCTCCTTGAATTAATTCAAATTTTATTTTCGCTTCAATTGTGATTTCTTCTTCAACATCTGCCTTTCGAGTAGATCCAGCTTTTTTAGTAGTTCATTCTCTGCCTCAAGTAATCGCGTTTTCGCTTCTAAACGTGCATATTTTTCTTCAAGGCTTAATTCACGTTCAAGTTGGCGTCCCGAATTCGTTTTACGTGTATCCTGTAAACCATTTATTCCGGCTTTTCGGTAAGCTGCTTGCCAGCGTTTTGCGGAAGAACGAACACGCTCCAAACCGATTAATTCAACGTCCAATCCCGCTTCTTCAAAAATGGCTCTTGGTAATTTCCCCTTTTCATTTTCTGCAATAAAATGACGCTTAAATTCATCTGTATAGGTAATGGCCTTGTCACTGACGGCCTGTACATTCGGATTACATTTTAATTGTGCTTGTTGTTTCTCTGTGAAGTAGATTTTTGTCATTCAATTCCGCTCCAGTATCTTTTTTCTTATTATAAATAAAAATACCCTACAAGATAGGCTTTTTTCAAAGTGTCTATCTTATAGGGTACATTTTATTGCTGAACAAGGTTTTTTATTCTTTCTAATTCACTGTAGATAATTCTAAAATATTCTTCTTGCTTGTCATTATCTGTTTTTAAATTTTCCTTAAATATTTCTAATAAACCTATGATTGAAGTAAGGGGATTTCTAATTTCATGAGCAAGTCCGGCACTTATCTTTCCTATTGCTGACAATTTCTCACTTAGCATAAGTTGTCTTTCTAATGCGAGTCTTTCTGTAATATCTCTAAACTGGCCAAATACTCCATTTATTTGGTGGGATTCATTATAAATTGGAAATGCGTCAAATAAATATGTTTTATTGGATATAGAGACTTCAATATCTTCGTACTTTTTACTATCTCTCAAAACATTCTCCATATATCCGCCAATTACTGCTATTTCTGTAATTGGACGATTGCATACTTCTTCTTTACTGCAAGATAATACTTTCTCAGCAAAAGGATTAATTTCAACTATTTTACCGTCTTCATCGGCCATAATGACCCCGTTTCGACTGTTTTCCATTAGCACTTGATTTAAGACTAATAATTTCTTATTCTGTTGCTTTACTCTGACCTCACGCTCTATAGAATCTACTGCAGATTTGAGTAAACCTGAATGGAAGGAACTTGCATGATGAGCCGCCATCATTACTGATATAGTCCCGCCTATCTTACCTGAAGAACTAAAAGGTACAGAGAAACAGGCACTTTCATGTAAGCTATGGAAGAAATGGTCTAATCCAATAAGCTCCACAGATTCCCCGATTTTTAATGCCATTTCAATGGAATTCGTTCCGACCTCTTCTTCTATTAATCTAACGCCCGGAGTTAACCCTAACGACTCAATTTGCCACTTAATCATTTCATCTCCGTACAACTCTATAATGTATCCTTCATGATCAGTGATAACGATTAAAACAGCTGTCCCATCTAGTTCAGCTATTATCTTCGTCATAAATTTTCTTGCCACGGAAATGATATCATCAAGAATCCTCTTCTTTTGTACCAACTCACTTTTTGGCAATTTCTCTCCAGGAATCGGCAGTTCATAAGGATCCATATTTCTCTTAAGACATCTTTGATGCGAATTATATATATATGTATTTCTAGTTTCCATTTTATTAAAGCCACCATTTACAATTTATTTGTAAGTTTTCCCTTTCAACCTATTAAGAATATCACGTTCATTTGGGAATATGTGACTATAAATTTACTAGATGCTATTTGCTTTAATTTCAGGATATCCGTGTAATAATAATGACCTTTTCGGAAAAACTAGTTCAAAAAGCGATGATAGGAGTGCCTAAAAGTGACAGAACGCCCAAACATAAATCTTAAGACCTTTTGCATGAGTGAATACGATGTTTTAAAAAGAGTAATTCTTTGTCAGCCTCAATATATGACGATTCGTGAGGTAATTAATGAAACACAGGAGCATTTTAAGAAGGAAGGCATCCATATTGAACGCGCACTCGAACAGCATGCTGAATTTGTTAGAATTCTACAGGAAAATAACGTCGATGTTATTTTATTACCTTATCATAAAAAATATCCTGAACAGGTCTTTACAAGGGATGTTGGTTTTACACTAGGACAAACAATTTTTGTTGCTAAAATGGCAACAGAAATTCGCTCAGGAGAGGAAAACATTTTAAAGCAGTGGCTGGAGGATGAAGAAATCTCCTATTATAATTTAATCGAAGAACGAATTGAAGGCGGGGATGTTGTAATCGATCAGAATACCATCTTCGTGGGACTCAGTAATCGGACGGACGAAAAAGCTGTTGAACAATTACAGCGTCTTTTAAATAATTTTAAGGTCATTCCTATTCCATTTAAAGAAAAATACTTACATTTAGATTGTATATTTAATATCGTTTCCCCTGAAGTAGCCCTTATTTATCCAAATGCTTTAACACAAAAAGAAATTGATTTTTTTGCTGCACGTTATGATTTAATTGAGGTTTCTGAAGAAGAGCAATTTCAATTAGGTACCAATGTATTGAGTATTGGTAATAAGCGGATATTAAGTTTGCCAGTTAATATTAATGTCAACAAACAGCTTCGTGATCGGGGCTTTCAGGTAATTGAAGTGGATATTACAGAAATTATTAAATCCGGCGGCTCGTTCCGTTGCTGCACCCTTCCTATCTTACGAGAAGCATAAATAAAAATATATATTGGATCTGTAGTTGCATCTTCCGTGAACCACAAGAAGCATATTCACTTGATATGAATATGCTTCTTTCACAAAATTTTTATACACACTTATTTATCTCCGTAATATAGCTAAGTGCCATTTCTATATTATACGTATATTGGTATGATGTTAAGGTTGTGTAATTACTATGTCACACATTTACATTCATCTAAGAAAGAGGTATTTATGCACTCCACAAAATTATCAAAGCAACATTGGTTGCTGATCTTAACACTTTCTTTATTAACATTTGTTCTCGGGACAAGTGAATTTGTTATTGTCGGAATCTTAACAGATATTTCTTTAAGTCTTAATATGACTAATGCAAAAACCGGCACACTCGTTTCTGCGTTTGCAATTACGTTTGCCATCGCTACACCACTGGTGATGTCAGTAACAAGTCATTTACCAAAGCGAAAATGGATGTTGTTTTTAATAGCATCTTTCATCATTCTAAATGCTTTGTGCGTAATTTCGACGAGCTATATCATGCTCCTTACATTACGGATTATGACAGCGATTGTAACAGGAGTTTTAATCTCTCTAGCCATGATTGTAGCAAGTGAAACCATACCGATTAAAAAACGCGGACTTGCTATTTCATTCGTTTTCGGTGGTTTCACACTTGCAAATGTCGTTGGAGTGCCAATTGGTATTGTTATAGCCGAAGATTACGGCTGGAATACCACTTTCATGTTAACCACTTTCCTTGGAGGATTGGCGTTTTTGGCATCCTTTTTTGTCTTACCTCATAAACTCAGCCAAGTACGCAGTTCGGTACGTGATCAGTTTTCTTTATTGACCAAGCCTCGTATATTGATGGCTTTTTTCATTCCTGCACTCGGATTTGGCGCAACTTATGCAGTCTTTACATACCTTGTACCAATCTTGAAAGAAATGGGGGCACCAAATAAGTCAATTAGTATAATCTTATTTAGTTATGGGTTTATTTCGATTTTCAGCAACATCCTCGCTGGTAAAATTGCTAGCCAAAATGCAATCGGTCGCCTTCGGTTTGTTTTTCTCGTGCAAGCAGTTGTTCTGACAAGTTTATTTTGGACTACCAATCAATTTGTTTTAGGATTAATAAATATTGGATTAATGTCGTTAATGGCTATCCTTTTAACAACATCTACTCAGCTATATTTAATTGACCTTGCAGGAATTTATCAGCCAAAAGCAACAGGACTCGCCGCTTCACTAATGCCAGTGGCAAGCAACGTAGGCATCGCTTTTGGTTCTGCATTAGGTGGAATTGTGTACCATCAAGGAAATTTAATGAATGTAGCTTGGGTCGGTGGGATAATTGCCGTCTGTGCAAGTCTGCTAACTTTCTTTAGTCATCAATTAGACCAAAAAAATTTACATCAGAATAGAAATGATTAATTAAACAAAAGTTTATATTAATTCTACATCAATCATTGCTACCGGTTTGTATTTTTCGGCAGATTGAGATGAATTTTCAGAAACAGTTGCCAATTAAAAGGCTTACTTAGTTACAACCACTTTAGTAGAAAAACAGGCACAATCGCATGAAGCGAATGTGCCTGTTTCAAAAACTGTAATTACTTATGATACGGTTCACCGTACTAAGTCTATATGCGGTTTTTAGATTGCGCTTAAATATAAGTCTAGTGAGGCTTCTACTTCTTTTCCTACTAACTCAACAAAATCTTCATAGTCATTTGTAGTATGTGCCTTATCTAAAGCATTGTAATATGCTAATCTATTTTCTACACGAATGATTATTGGCGGATAACCCGACTTCATTAGTTCTAAATTTAATAATAGTCGTGAAGTGCGACCATTCCCATCAATAAATGGATGAATCCCTACAAATATTGCATGAAGCATAGCACCACGTACAATTGGATGTAAGCTTTGCGCTTCGCCGTCATACCAATTCATTAATACATCCATTTCTTCTTGAATTTTTAATGGTGGCGGAGGTGTATGAACTGCCCCTGAAATAAATACTTGTTGATCTCGGTAAACACCAGCATAGCTATCATCAATCCCCTTTAACACAAGGCGATGTAAATTTTTAATTTGCCATTCTGAAAATGGTTCTTCTTTATGCACAACATCTTCAACGTAAGAAATCGCATCGCGGTGATTAATAACCTCTAAATGCTCTCGCATCGTTTTGCCACCAACTGTAATCCCTTCAAGAACTACTTTCGTTTCATTAATCGTTAAAGTATTACCTTCGATAGCATTTGAGTTATATGTCCATTCTAAAAAAAGCTTTTCTCGTAAGCTTTGCACAGTATATTTAGGTAATGGTCTCTTCGAATCTAACTGCTGCTTCTTTAAATCAATTTGTTCGAACATCTTTTCATCTCCTTTATAGATGAATGTTTATTACTTATCATATTATATGTTTTTCTCTTTTTGTCTATTTTCTATTAAAAAATCCTATCACATCTGTAATAGGATTTAATATTATTTTGAGGCCATTTATATTTTATAGATGATCGTTAAATTAATTGTTCTGTCGCCGTTTGTACAATCGATTGTTTTATTAATTCATGCGTATAATTATTTTTGTTATCTCCATGCTTAAAATCATCAACCATATCAGTTATAAGTAACCAAGCTAATGTTTTATGTTCATCATAACCCAGATTATCTCGATAAATTTTATATAATTCATAAGCATTATCAATAGCAGATTCTTTATCTGTAATTATTTGCTGTAACAAATATTGAAGTTGGGCATTTACTTGTTTCTTATATGTTGGTTCATCTAATTTTAACTCCGCTACAGCTCTTTGGAATAATTGTTCTACTTCAAAGATATTTATAGGTTCTTCTAAAAAAGCTAAAATGTTTAGTGCAGATGAAGTATATTTATTTTCCAGCATGGAATAAGCCCACTCAAGATAATCCTTTGCTTCAATTTGACATTGAGATTTCTTATAAAATAAACGGTTAGTCTCCATAAAATGCGCTCCTCTTAAGTCCTTCTATATTGTATTCTAATTCAAAATTCAATTATTTAGTTACATACTTTCTAGAAAGATATTAAGAAGAACGCGCAAAATTATTATAACTTTTTAAAAACCGCACTTACTTATGATACGGTTCACCCTTAATAATTCTAAAGCTGCGGTAGATTTGTTCTACTAGTACGAGTTTCATCAACTGGTGAGGTAGTGTCATTTTTCCGAAGCACAGTTTTTCATCCGCGCGGTTAAGTACATCGGTATGCAATCCTAATGATCCGCCTATAACAAACGCGACTTTGCTTTTCCCGTAAGTCATTAGCGCCTCTAAATCTGCTGCCATTTCTTCGCTCGATTTCATTTTACCGTCAAGTGCTAACGCGATGACATATGTACCGTCATTAATTTTTGCAAGGATACGGTCTCCTTCTTTACGTTTGACGATTTCCATATCAGCATCACTTAACTGCTCAGGTGCTTTCTCATCCGGTACTTCTACTAAATCGATTTTCGCATAGCCGCCCAATCGCTTCACATATTCCTCAATACCCATTTTTAAATATTTTTCTTTCAACTTACCAACCGAGATGATAGTAATATTCACAACTTATCCACCTTTACGTTCCATTTACAAACAAGTTATCCACAAAAGTTATGCACATATCCACAAATAAAAACTATATATTGTGTAAAGTTATTTACTTGATACAACATATGTTGCTGACTGTTCACAGTAGGAACAAGTTGTTGATAACTTTTCCTCTTCTGATAACAAATCCATCATCGGAAAATTTTCTGTTTCTGCCACATGCATATCTAACGCATGATCTATATGGGTTTCACAGCTGTATGTCTTCATTTTTAAACCTTCTTTCTTTTCTGAAATTTCCACAAACTTATTCACAATTTTTAAAATGTTATCCACAACCCATTGTAACAGACAAAAAACGAGTAGAAAAGACAAGCCTTTTTCTTATCTACCCGTTGTGTACAATTTCATTCTTTAATTAAGTTATCCACATTTACAATTGTGCATTTTCCACTAACTCTAAGTTAGCTTCTACTATTTTACCGTTGCGATATACTTTAATTTTTAATGTATCGCCAATAGATTTTTGATTATATAAATGTTTGCGAAGCTCAATTGCATTTTCGATTTTTTCGCCATCCATTTCTACAATGACATCGTACTGCTGTAAACCTGCTTTATCCGCAGCTGAACCTCTTACAACTTGAGAAATGACAACACCATTCGTTACTTCCTCAGGTAATTTTAATGTTTGCTGTTGATAATAAGCCGGTACTTCCGTTAAATCGACTAAGGAAATTCCCATAGTTGGGCGTTGTACTTCCCCATGCTTTTCGAGTTGTTCAATAATTGGAATTGCTGAATTGATCGGAATCGCAAATCCTAAGCCCTCAACTGAAGACTGGGCAATTTTCATCGAATTTATACCAATTAATTCACCTGCAATATTCACTAAAGCGCCACCTGAGTTCCCTGAGTTGATTGCTGCATCAGTCTGTAATACTTCTGTTGACCAGTCTTCTGCACCATCTTCATTTAAGTCAACTGGTACGGAGCGGTCTTTCCCCGAAATTACACCTGTTGTTACCGAACCGTAAAAATCTAAGCCTAATGGATTTCCGATGGCAATTACTGTTTCACCTTGTTTTAATACATCCGAATCTCCAAAATTAGCTACTGTATCAATGCCTTCACTTGGTATTGAAAGTATTGCCAAGTCTGTCCAAATATCAGAACCGATAAGCTCTGCTTTTACTTTCTCGCCATCATCTAAAGTTACTTCAATTTGTTCTGCACCGTCCACAACATGGTGGTTTGTTACGATAAAGGCAAAGTTTCCTTCTTTTTTATAAACAACGCCTGAACCACTACCTACCGCTTGAGCTTCTCCCGTGCTTTGGTTCCAGAAGTTTGGCGCTACATTTTGAATGTTTGTAATCCCAACAACGGCACTCGATACTTTTTCGACCGCATTTGTTACATCTGTTGTCACCTCTGTTGCAGTTTGACTAATTGTTGAGTTGGGGGAGTCATTTGTAACCGAGTTTACTTCATTACCACCTGGTAGCTGATTTGCCAATGAGGGAAGCAGGAGCCATAATAATAAAGCACCAACGACAACACCGCTTAAGCCAGATAAAAAATATCCGCTTTTACTGCCACCTTTTTTTTCTTTTCTATTTTGCCGCTGTTTTTTCTCTTCTTCTTCTCTTTTTAAACGAGCCTCAAGCTCTGCTATACGATCATTTTGGGTTTCTTTCTTATCGTCTTCAGGATAGTATCCCATATTGCTCATCCTTTCTTTATTCTTCTTACTGATAGCATACACACTTAACATTAAAATTAGATGAAAATCACATAAAACCTAATTAAAAAATTATCATAAAATAAAAAAGGTATGCTAAAAGTAGAAACTTTTAACACACCTATCTTTTACCCATATTTACTTCAATTATGCCTTGCTGAAATTAAACTGTCACAAGCTTTGTCGGCTCATTTGCATCGGTATCATGCAGATGCAGATATTCCCCTGCTATAATACCGCATGACTGCAATGTCTGTTCTACGCTCATCCGCGCCAGATCTTTCATATTGTTGTCTTTACTTAAATGTGCCAAATAAATTTGTGTCGGTTTTTCAGCTACAACATCAGCCATTGCCACTGCAGCATCTTCGTTCGAAACATGCCCTACATCGGATAATATACGGCGTTTAATACTCCATGGGTATTTCCCCATTTGAAGCATACTTACATCGTGATTACTTTCAAATACGTAGGCATCTGCCGCTGAGATATATCCCTTCATCCGGTCGCTGACATATCCTGTATCTGTAATGACAACAAGCTTTCGTCCGTTTTCATAGAATGTATAGAACATCGGTTCAGCAGCATCGTGAGACACGGCAAATGATTGAATATCCAATCCTCCAAATGTTTTTACTGTTTCCATATCAAAATCGAAACATAAATCTGTTGGAATTGTTCCTACGAGCCCGTCCATTGCTGTCCATGTTTTTGCATTTGCAAATACAGGAATATTATATTTACGTGCAATGACACCGAGCCCTTTAATATGGTCGCTATGCTCATGTGTTACTAAAATACCTGATAAATTTTTCATATCACGATCTATATTAGCAAACAGTTGCTCCATTTTCTTTCCGCTTAAGCCTGCATCAATCAAAAATGAATGTTCATCATTTTCTACGTAGACTGCGTTTCCTGTACTGCCACTTGCTAAAACGCTAAATCGCATTGTTAAAACTCCCTACTCTTCCAAATCCTCTGTCTGCTCGACAATTTCGGTTAAGTCATTTTGGATCTCTACAATTCGTCCTTGTACCGCATTCACAAAATGTATTTCTTCTGTGTCATCAGCCAGCTTTACCCGGACTTCCCATGTTGGTGCAAATACTTGTGTTTGCGTTAATTGCACAATTGTAGAGTAGCCTAGATTCATTTCCGTAATCTGAGAATCTGGTTTTAATAAATTCTTTCCATATAAAATCTGCAATACTTGTCTTGCAGTTAATAGATTCTGCTCTTTATCTAACTTTTCATGCTTTTCCAGCGTTGTTTGTTCATAGGAAATAATGCGGTTGTCATCATCCCAATAAAGTTTGATATACCCACGTACATTATAATACAATGTTACGTCGTTTACCTTCTGGAAGAATGTCGCTTCCTTTTTCTCTTCATCAATATCCCAAAGTACATAGGAATCACCTTCATATACATTTTTGTGGACAAAATCAGTATATGAATCTCGCGTATCGCTTTTCTGTAGTTTCACAGGCTTGTCCATCGTCACAATCAGCTTATTGTTATTTTCAATTTTTGCGCTTTGATTCGGAAAGTATGGCACTTCAGATGGAGAGAAATTTTTAATTTGTCCGGAGTAATATGCTGCACTTGCACTTTCCTTATTGTTCGGAAGGGCAATATACGTTATATTATCCCCCTTCAAACGTGCTTCGATTTCCATTGTTTCCCCTAAAACTTCTATTTTCTCTCCTTCTTTATAGCTCTCTAAATACTGCGTATACAAAAAGAGATTTAATACTAGAAAAACCCATATAAAAATAGTTTTCGTTCTACTCCAATCCAAATTCATCACCCCCTATTTCCATGGGTGAAAGGCGTTTCCATGTGTTGTTGGTTACGGCAAACCATTTTGGCTCCAATACGAGGACTAAATCCGTATCCTGCTCTGATTCTTCAAGCGTTAATTCGTACCCAACAACAATTTCATCTGCTTCTCTAAATAATTTATTGTTTTCCGTACGAAGAGACTCAACTATTTGTTCGCCTGATTCCAGTTCTCTCTGTACCCTTTGAAATATAGTACCCATCGAATAATAAGGGCGTCGGTAACGGAAAATACGGTTTTCACCCCAAGTAGTTCCGAGACGAGTCATAACATCACTGTATACAGGAAGCCCCTCTATAAACAGCTGATACTCTGTAATATGCCTTTCAATATTCATTGAAGACAAGCGGTAATCCATTGTAAACCCACCATGGTCATTTATAAAATTAAAGCTATCTATAAATAATCTTGCGGCAGGAATCGGTGCAGTACTTTCTGCAGTCGGATATACATAATTTATAACCCGATTTTGGCTGTCTACTGTCATTAACGATGTCCCATCAGTAAACCTTTCTGATTGAGGACTTTCAATATTCCGTTGTACAATTTTTAAATCGGTAAACAGGATTTTTTTAAATAAATCAGGCTCAATATCTTCAGCTAAATATCTTAACCTTGTTGATTGAATAGGATCTTTCGGTACATATAATGAACGTAAAGGATCCCGTTCAACTTCAACATATGGGCTATAATTATTTGCCGGTTCAATTATCTTCTCCATGAAATAATCTTTATCCGGTACGCTCGCATATGCTCTATATAATGATCGCTTTTCGGTGTTTAGGAAAAGCAACTGCAGCTGATTGCTACTCTCTACATTTGACCAGTCTACAATAAGACGTGTAAAAGTTGTATCTGGTATTTCATTATCATTAAATGACATAAGATTAGAGAAAACGCGCAAAGGAATTTCTTCATTAAAAAACATTGTTATACGATTATCCATACTTAGCATTTCGTTCATTTTACTATCTGATAGTTCACTGTTAATTAAACCCATCTCGTAAACTTGCCATGACCGTAAGTGGCTGTATAAATTTTGTAATGGTGTTGAAGAGACTGTCCCATAAAATTGCTCATTTTGGCGATACAACAATCGGTACGGTTTTATTACTTCCTGTAATTCCTTCGGTTTGCCGACAAGTACTTCCTCAATCTGGGTCTCCTTTACCGTTTCATATTCAGGTTTGTAAGTCCAAATAAGAAGTGTGAAGACGATGCTGAGTAAAACAAGGAATGCTAATAAAAGTGATTTTATCTGTTCAATATATTTCATTCCCAATCCCCCGCTTCATCCAATTCATATGGCAGTGTGAAGAATATCGTAGTACCTTGGCCTTCCTCACTTTCCGCCCAAATTTTCCCGCCATGTGCTTCAATCATTTCACGAGCGATTGCAAGACCTAAACCTGTTCCACCCATGGATCTTGCTCTTGCTCGGTCTACGCGATAGAAACGATCAAAAATTCTTGTCACATTTTCTTTCGGAATCCCCATACCGTCATCTGAAATCATAACGCGAATCATATTATCATGAACGGTAAAGCCAAAACGAATATTGCCGCCATCCGGAGAATATTTCAATGCATTTGAAATAATATTATCGATTACTTGTGTAAGTTTATCGGTATCAATATCAACAAAATAGCTTTTTTCCGGAAGCAATCGGATAAATTCTACATTCTGTGACTTCGACATTTCAAAACGGTCGATAATTTGCGTGAAAAACTTGTTAAATTCCACAAACTCCAGGTTCAGTTCATATTCCTGGCTGTCCATTTTTGACAATTGCAGCAAATCATTTACAAGGCGAATCATACGCTCTGTTTCTGTTTGCGTAACATTTAAAAATGCCGGCGCTATATTTTCATCTTTCCATGCACCTTCTGCAAGTGCTTCTAAATAACTGCGCATCGTCGTTAACGGCGTACGCAATTCATGGGATACATTCGCAACAAATTCACGACGTTCCATATCAATTTTTTCCTGTTCAGTAATATCATGCAATACCGTAATCAGACCATTTACAAAACCTGTTTCCTTTTGAATTACGGAAAAGTTTGCTCGTAATACATATGGAGCATCATTCATACTAAAATCAAGATTCACAGGATCTTTCATATGAATCAAGTCTTCAAAACTATATTCCTGGTCTAAACGCAAAACAGACGCAATTGGACGATTTAAAGTTGTTTCACGTGAATCATGAAGCAATTCCAATGCGGGGTCGTTAATCAATATAATTTTCCCTTTACGGTCTGTTGCAATTACACCATCTGTCATATTACTAAGTACGCTTGCCAGTTTCCGCCGTTCTGCTTCTGTCGTGGATTGTGCTTCCTGCAGACGATTGGTCAGATGGTTGAAAGCAATGGCTAACTGACCGATTTCATCTGTTCCGTATACACGAACTTTCCTTGCATAATTCCCTTTTGACATTGCCTGCGCCTGTTTTCGCATATCGGAAATAGGGCGAGTTATAGTCCGCGCAACTAAAATTCCTAATATGATTGTAATGGCAAGTGATACTGCGATACCTGCCGCAAAAATACGGTTAATTTCATTTAGTTGCTCGTAAACCTTTTCAATATTCGATTGAACATAAATAACACCCTTCAATTCCTCTTTAGGACCTGCGTTATCCATAATAGGGACTGCTAGTATCCAAATGCGCTGCCCTGTATCCCGATCCAATGAAATCTTATCCAACAGTGTTTCCGAAGACGCGGCCTGTTGTATAATTTCTTCATTTATACGCTGACCTACAACTGTCTGATCATCATCGGAGGTAGCCAATATACGATCGTTACGATCCACTACATTAATCTTGTTAATATCTTCTGTAGAAAATCCTTCTAAAATTGTTTTTAAACTATATTCTATAGTTGGGGGAGTATTTTCATCCCGGTCTTTTAACATTTCTTCACGTACACTATAATGCACAAGCTCTATTCTTTGGCGAATCGAATCTTGGAAATTCGTTTTTAAATTCGTCTCCAACTGCTTTGAGAAATAAATGCCTATAATTTGAAGAGCAATAATAATTAATAGGACATAAATCAATACAAGCTTTACATGGATGGACTTAAAAAAGCTCACTTTTTGCATGTATTTTACTCCTGTTCAGGGTTTCGTAAGTAATAGCCGACTCCTCGTCTCGTAACAATCCATAAAGGATGACTTGGATTATCTTCAATTTTTTCACGTAAACGGCGGATTGTTACGTCTACTGTTCGTACATCACCGAAATAATCATAACCCCATACTGTTTGCAGCAAATGCTCACGTGTCATAACTTGACCAATATGTTTTGCTAAATAATGCAGTAGTTCAAATTCGCGGTGTGTTAATTCAATTGACTCGTCACGCTTTAATACTAAATAGGCATCTGGCTGAATCGTTAAAGAACCGACTACAATATCATTCGTTTCAGCCTGTGCTTCTTCTATTTGAGCAGGCACATTTAATCGGCGCATATTCGCTTTTACACGGGCGATTAATTCACGTGTACTGAACGGCTTTGTTACATAGTCGTCAGCGCCCATTTCCAGTCCTAGCACTTTATCGATTTCCGAACCTTTTGCTGTAAGCATAATAATCGGGAAATCATATTTTTTACGCACTTCACGACATACTTCCATGCCGTCACGTTTAGGTAGCATAATATCCAGCAACATTAAATCCGGCTGTTCCTCTTCTACTCTTTGAAGCGCTTCGTCCCCATCGTATGCACAAATGACGCGATAACCTTCTTTTATTAAATTAAACTGCAGAATGTCTGCAATTGGTTTCTCATCGTCTACAACTAATATCGTTTTATCCATCATCTAATTCCTCTTTTCTCATAAATTCTCTATATAATTATGAAAGGTTATCTTTATTTTTACTATAACTACTCTATCATGCTTTGCCGTTTGGTGCATTATACAGCTATACTGCTATGATTATTTTCCGGGAAATATTCCACCCATTTAAGAATAGTTTTTGAATTTTATCCACTCTAATAACTTGAAGACCATATTATAGAAAAAGCAGTCCAATTCTGTCTTGGACTGCTAAAGATTAATCTAAATATGATAACGGATTTACTTCTTTACCGTTTTTATGAACTTCGAAATGTAAGTGTGTGCCTGTTGAACGTCCTGTTGAACCCATTTGTCCTAAAGCGGAACCTTGTTCTACTACTTGTCCCACTTTTACATCAATACGAGATAAATGGGCATACAATGTTTCAAAACCGTTTTTATGGTTAATCACTACATAATTTCCATATGTTGAATGCTGGCCTGCAGTTTTGACAACACCGTTATCTG
This sequence comes from Solibacillus isronensis, assembly GCF_900168685.1. Lineage (NCBI taxonomy): Bacteria > Bacillati > Bacillota > Bacilli > Caryophanales > Caryophanaceae > Solibacillus > Solibacillus isronensis. Next base: position 134,611 of record NZ_FVZN01000009.1, read on the forward strand.
ACGCTTTTATCGTATAGTTTGATGGGCGGGCAATATCAATACCATAGTGGTAACGTCCCCAACGCTCTCCCATATTACTTGAAATATAGCCACCAACTGCTGGCCAAGCAAAAGTACCTGTTCCAACAGAAGGGATCACTTTCGTTCCGACAACGACAATACGGTTTTCAGGCTCAGATACGACATTTGCCTCTGATTGTATTCTTTCAGTACGGACACCATTCTCTTCAGTGATTAAGTACGAAACTTCTTTCTTGCCCTTTTCGCCTTCCTGCTTAACTACTTTTTTACCTTTAAGCATTGTTGCATCTTCTTTGACGATTTTCGCAAAGTCGATTTCCTCTACTTTTTTCTTTTCATAAACTGCCTTTACTGTAACAAATGGCTTTTGTACAGTTACATTGACTTGTTCGCCAATTTGAAGGACAGTGTCTGCTTTAAGCGTGGGGTTGATTTTTAATAATTCAGCAGTTGTTAAATCATGTGCTTTTGCAATTGAACCTAACACATCTCCTGCTTTTACAGTATATACTTCTTGCTCCAATGCACCTGTTTGTAAAAGTTGTACAGCTTGTTTGGCAGAAACAATATTTGCCGGCTCGGCTAACACTTCATCTCCTGTAATCGGAGTAGATAATGTAAGATCCACCAGGCGTGTTTCATCCTTTTGTAATTCGGGTACAGAATCTTTAGTTGCATTGTTTTGCAATTCTTTTAAATCATTTTGTGTCACAAATTGAAGCTTTAATCCGTCAATTACAGCTTCAAACTCTTCTTTATCCTTCACTGATGCAACCACTGTTTCTCCTACTTTTAGTGAGTAGGCTTGTGCCTGAACAGTTATTGCCTCTTGAAGGTTTTTTAATGTCTGCTCTTCATTAGCTTCGACTGTAAATACTTGCTCTGGTATAAGTGAGATATCAGCGCCTGCGTCAATAGTTAAGTCTTCATATTGTTCGCTTGCCTCTTGCTCTTTTTGCTCGACAATCTCATTTACTGTTGCTTCATCTGCAACAGAACCTACGTATGTATCAGCTACATAAACGTGGAAAACTTTAGCGAATTTTTCTTTATCTGTTTCATTCGCGAAACCTATATTGAATGTCATTGTAGAAGCAAGTAAGGCAAATAATGTAGCCATTTTAAGTTTTCTATTATGACGATTCAATAGACTTAGATTAGATTTTTTTAAGTCTAACTTGTTTCCTTTTGAACTCATGATAAAGCTCCTTTCGACTAGATCTGTCCTATAAAAATGTTGTATTTTCTTTAAATAACTAGCGATTGCTAAAAACACACTTTGCTAATGTACCATATTTCTCATTTCAAATGAACCACTCCAGTCTTTTTGTAATGTAAATGTATTATTTTCTAAAAGAATGTTACATTTTTAGTAGGTAAAATAGTCCACTAACCCTCCTTATATCCATTTATAGTTTTTCCTAGTAACAAAAAAAGCGTATTAAAAGCCGGCTAGACTTTTAATACACTCTATACTTCAAATAATTATTTCCAAATTTCATTTACGATATTTGTTTGCTCACGTGAAGGGCCAACTGAGAAAGTCATCAATGAAATACCTGTAAGCTCAACAATGCGCTGTACATAATTTTTCGCATTCTCCGGCAGCTCATCAAATGTGCGAACGTTCGTCACATCTTCTGACCAACCTGGTAGTTCTTCATAGACAGGTTTACACTGTTCAATGATTTCCAAGTTTGCCGGGTATTCTGTAATCTGTTCTCCGTTATATTCGTACGCTGTACAAATTTTAACCGTTTCAAGCCCTGATAATACATCAATAGAATTTAAAGCTAAATCCGTTATTCCTGAAACTCGACGTGAGTGACGAACTACAACCGCATCAAACCACCCAACACGACGCGGACGACCTGTTGTTGTACCATATTCACGGCCTACTTCGCGAATTTGCTGGCCAATTTCATCATGAAGTTCAGATGGAAATGGACCATCCCCAACACGGGATGTATATGCCTTACAAACACCTACAACGCGTTCTACTGCAGTTGGACCAACACCTGATCCGATTGCTGTACCGCCTGCTACAGGATTTGAAGAAGTTACATATGGATAAGTTCCTTGATCGACATCAAGCATAATCCCTTGTGCTCCCTCAAACAGCACTTTACCGCCTTCATCAACAACATCGTTCAGCACTTTCGATGTATCCGTTACATATTGGGCAATTTCCTGACCGTATGCGTAGTATTCCTCGAAAATATCATCAAACTCTAGGCCTTCTACTTCATAAAACTTCGTAAATAAACGATTTTTTAATGTTAGATTTGCACGTAATTTTTTTTCAAATGTTTTTTTATCTAAAAGATCTGCTACACGAATCCCGATTCGGGCAACTTTATCTTGGTAGCAAGGACCAATTCCTTTTGCTGTCGTTCCTATTTTTTCATCACCACGTGCCTCTTCTTCTGCAATATCCTGATGAATATGATATGGCAAAATAACATGTGCACGATTGGAAATTCTTAAGTTCGATGTATCAATTCCTCTAGCTTGCAGTCCTTTTAATTCCGTTACAATTGACTTTGGATTAAGAACAACACCATTTCCTATAACCGAAAGTTTATCCGGATAAAAAATTCCCGAAGGGATTAAATGCAATTTATATGTCTCTTCACCGATTTTAATTGTGTGACCCGCGTTATCTCCACCAGCATAACGTGCGATTGCATCCGCTCTTTTTGAAAGGAAATCTGTAATTTTACCTTTTCCTTCATCTCCCCATTGCGTACCTACTACAACTACAGCTGTCATCTATGTGCACCTCCGACGAATGAATTACCTAACGACTAAAATTATGTATTAAGTATTTCATTCTTATTCATAAGAATTTACCTTTTAATTCCTTAATGATGAAACATGAACATTTTAACAAGTTCAAATCATAAATGTCAACAAAAAACACGAACATCCACATTTAACTTATGTGAAACGTTCGTGTTTAAATGTTATTCCTCTCGTGGAGGAGGGGTAAATTCTAAATTCAGGAACTTATTGTACTCTTTACGGAATGCCAAGCTTACCGTGCCTGTTGGACCGTTACGCTGTTTTGCAATAATGATTTCGATAATATCTTTACTTTCCGATTCTTTATCGTAGTAATCATCACGGTATAAGAAGGCTACGATATCGGCATCCTGCTCAATCGAACCTGATTCACGCAAGTCACTCATCATCGGCCGTTTATCCTGACGCTGCTCTACACCACGGGATAGCTGTGATAAGGCTATTACAGGTACTTTTAGTTCACGTGCTAAACCTTTTAAAGAACGGGAAATTTCCGATACTTCCTGCTGACGGTTTTCCCCTGGCTTACCGCTACCTAAAATAAGCTGCAAGTAGTCGATTAAAATCATCCCTAAACCGCTTTCCTTTGCTAATCGACGGCATTTCGCACGTATATCCGTCATGCGTACACCCGGAGAGTCATCGATATAAATACCGGAATTCGATAGACTTCCCATAGCCATTGTAAGCTTACTCCAGTCCTCTGTCTCCAAAGCACCTGTACGCAAGCGTTGTGCATCAATATTGCCCTCTGCACATAACATACGCATGACAAGTTGGTCCGCGCCCATCTCAAGTGAGAAAATAGCTACATTTTCACGGGCCTTTACAGCAACACTTTGGGCTACATTTAGGGCAAAGGCTGTTTTACCAACAGATGGACGGGCTGCTACAATAATTAAATCGTTGCGTTGGAAACCGGCCGTCATCTTGTCCAAATCACGGAAACCGGTAGGAATACCCGTCACATCTCCGTCACGTGACTGGAGCTGTTCAATATTATCAAAGGTCTGAACAAGTACATCTTTTACGTGCTTAAAGTCGCCTGCATTTTTACGGTTCGAAACTTCAAGCATTTTCTTTTCAGCTTCTGCTAAAAGAACCTCTACCTCATCTTCACGCGTATATCCGTCATCCGCAATTTTAGATGCAACGCGAATAAGGCGACGTAAAATCGCCTTTTCCTCTACTATCTTTGCGTAATGTGCGATATTGGCAGCTGTCGGAACAGCACTCGCCAATTCCGTAATATAGCTTAATCCGCCGATATCCTCGAGCTCTTTTTTTGCTGATAATTCTTCCGTTACAGTGACAAGATCAATTGCTTTTCCCTGATCGCTCAAGTTCAGCATCGTTTGGAAAATCTTTTGATGTGCAATATGATAAAAATCATCTGCTATAACAATTTCAGATGCTGTTATTAGAGCTTGTGGTTCAAGGAAAACGGCTCCAATGACCGATTGTTCCGCTTCACTATTATGTGGAGGAACACGGTCCATCATGGATTCGTTCATTGTTGTCGCTCCTTATTCTTCAATTACATGTACCTTTAAAGTAGCCTTTACATCTTGATGTAACTTCACTGGTACATTGGCATAACCTAATGAACGAAGTCCTTCATTACAATCCATTTTGCGTTTATCTACTTTAAAGCCATGTTTCTTTTGTAATGCATCTGCAATTTGCTTTGTAGATACTGAACCAAATAGGCGACCACCTTCACCTGATTTCGCTTTTACTTCTACTGTAATTGCTTCTAATTGTTCTTTTAAATCTTTCGCTGCCTGCAACTCTGCCGCCGCATTTTTCTCTTCTAAACGCTTTTGACCTTGCAGTTCGCTGATTGCCTGGTTATTAGCTTCTTTCGCATAACCGTTTTTAATTAAAAAGTTACGTGCATAACCTTCTGCTACTTCTTTAATTTCACCTTTTTTGCCTTTACCTTTTACGTCTTTTAAAAATACTACTTTCATGATTCTTTACTCCCTTCGACTACTTCATTAATTGCTTCATATAAATATTTTTTAACCTCATCAATGGATTGAGCTTCCATTTGGGTAGCGGCATTTGTTAAATGGCCTCCACCGCCAAGCTTCTCCATGACAAGCTGGACATTTACTTCTCCTAATGAACGTGCACTAATGCCGATTAATCCATCATTGCGATGGGCAATGACAAACGAGGCACCGACATCTTTCATTGTTAGTAAAATGTCAGCAGTTTGTGCGATTAATACTGAATCATATACTTTTGAATCTTCACCATTTGCAACCGCAATTCCTGCAAACGGGAATTCTACAGTTTGAATAATTTTTGAACGTGCTACATATGTTTCTACATCTTCTTTTAACAGACGTTGAATCAGCACGGTATCAGCACCAAATGTACGTAAATATGAAGCGGCTTCAAATGTACGCGCACCTGTTCTTAATGTAAAGCTTTTTGTATCCACAATAATTCCAGACAATAATGCTGTCGCTTCAAGCGGCAATAACTTTTCATTTTGAGGCTGGTATTCCAGCAGCTCCGTCACGAGTTCTGCTGTAGAGGATGCATATGGCTCCATATATACTAATGTCGGGTTATTGATAAATTCTTCTCCACGACGGTGATGATCGATAACAACAACCTTATCTGTTCTGCTTAATATTCGACTATCTATTACCATACTCGGCTTATGAGTATCGACAATAACTACAAGTGATTTTGGAGTAATTTTTGATAAAGCTTCATCCGGTGTAATAAAGCGATCGTAAAAATCGGTTTTTTGCTCCAACTCGGTCATTAACCGGTCTACACTTCCGCGTACTTCATCAAAATTGACTACGACAAACCCTTCAATTCCGTTCATCGCAACCATTTTACGAACACCGACAGATGCTCCTATTGAGTCCATGTCCGGATTTTTATGGCCCATTACGAAAACGCGGTCACTATCTTGAATTAAATCACTTAGTGCATGCGAGATTACACGGGCACGTACTCGTGTGCGCTTTTCAACAGGGTTTGTTTTACCGCCATAAAAGCGAATTTTACCATTGGACTGCTTAATGGCAACTTGGTCACCACCACGGCCTAGAACTAGATCCAGCCCCGACTGCGCTAATTGTCCAAGCTCTACAAGAGATTGAGAGCCTGCACCAATACCGATACTTAATGTTAATGATAAGTTTTTTTGCATTAAAGTTCGTTCACGAATTACATCTAAAATTGAAAAACGCTTCTGCTCGAGCTCCGATAGAATCGATTCATTTAACACAGCCATGTAACGATCCGATGCGATTCTTTTAACAAAAATATCATAATGTGCTGCCCATTCATTAATAATCGATGTCATCATCGTATTGGTGACGCTTCGTGCCTGATCATCCATGCCAGACGTAAGCTCATCATAGTTATCGATAAATAGAATGGCTAGTACTGTACGGTCCGCCATATATTGCTTTTCAATCTGTACTTGCTTTGTAATATCAAAGAAATAGAAAAGTTTCTCTTCTTCTTTATAATAAATATGGTATTTCCGATCATTGATAGCAATGACCGTTTCATTTTTTTGGTCTTCTTTAACAAGTAGAGGCAGCTCTTCTGAAATCATTTCAAGTTCATATCCGACTAGCGATTCTTGCTGCAGGACGCGAAGCATAAACGGGTTGGCCCATTCCACCGTCATTTCATCATTCATTAACAGAATCCCGAATGGCATTTCCAAAAATGCCTCTTTTCCGACATCCTCCATCCGGTAGGAAAGTGCTTGAATATGCTTTTCAGTTTCTACATATGTTAATAATTCAACTTTTACCGTGTAGTAAGCTGCTATTGAATAAATAGCTATAAAGGCTATTCCCACCCATACATTCCACATCATAATAAGGATAGCTGCTACTGCACCAAGTAAAAACAATACTAATAGTGGATATCGAATTGGTCTTTTACGAAAAATCCCCATTCCCATCAGCTCCTCATTTCTGACTCTTTTCTTGAATGTAACTACGTGCATTAAAGCCTAAATCAACAATACCTACTAAAATAACAAACGAATAGAGAGGTATTGCTAAAATTGTACTTAAAACTTTTATAAACTTCGGATAGCCAAACGCATCAATGACAAAATGTATAAATGAGATACCTTGTATTGTTAATAATACCCACAATACCATTGAAATATTTAGCATAATAATAGCCAATGAAGAACCGGCTTCTGGACGAACGAATAAATTCACTGATAAAACGATTAAGTAATACCATAACACTGATCGTGGTAAACGTAATTCACTAAACTTCGCAAACTTTGGTACGTCTACTTTTAAACGCTTTAAAATCGGTAAATTAACGGTAATAATAATAAATGTTAAAAATAACATGGCAAATGTAATGGACGCCGGTAATGTCATTTCCAACGTATCTAACATTGTATTCGCCAATTCCATTGTTTCTTTGGGCACAGGTTGTCCAGTCAGACTTTCCGTCATTTTAATCGATTCCATATAGCTCGTCTTCATGAGCGCAAGAGAATCCCGAATAAAATCTACTTCAAACAAACGTAATGAAATTAAATACTGAATCGCAAATGTGATCAGCAGGACAATACTCGTTGAGATAAACATAAATACTTTACTCTTTTTATGATAAATAGCATCCCCTATCGCTACACCTGCTGCTGCAAATATTAACGAAGCGGGTAGTAATAGCAGTCCACCAATAAAAAAAGTAATAAATACAGCAATCACTGCGACTAAAAGCGATGACTTCCGATTATAGTTTGCGCTATACCAAATCATCGGTAATGGAGCAATAATCGCCGCAATAATATTCGCCAGTGGAATATAAAATACGATTGCCATCAGCACAGTAAACAGCGCAATCATCATTGCACCATGTGCCAGCTTTCTTGATTGATTATTTTGCATGGAGAACCTTCCTTATCTGTTGTTCGCTAGACTATAATGCAAGGACTTTTCAAACTTTGCTATTACATTTGGTCTGCTTTTCGACCAGTCTACTTTCAACTTTTCTCACCTTCCTATTGTACCATTTTTGCATGGTCAAACAAACTAACCGTTACGACAAGAAGAATGAATTGAACCAATCCATTATGACATTCCCTTTAACTTCTCCTATTACTTAAACAATCTACTTACATCTTGAGCATTATAAGGGCATGTAAATACTGGCATATGTCCAATATATAGGGTAGAAATCCATAGCATAGAGTACAAAAGAAATTATTAGTATGTCATTATGGTTTTTTTAGTATAACTTAATATGGAGTATTTTTTGTTTGAATAACTATGTTCTACGTATTAAAAGCCGTTTTTCTGTTCTTTATGTCCTTTATTTCGTTGACAATTTGTATTGTATAGCATATATTATGTAACCGGTAACACATTTTGTTTAGGGGGCGGATAGATGGTTAACATTAAAGATGTAGCAAAGGTTGCAAATCTTTCTGTGGCAACAGTATCACGCTACTTAAACCAAAATGGTTATGTCAGTAAAAAGTCATCAGAACGTATTGAACAAGCAATTCTTGAGCTGGATTATAAGCCAAGCAGTGTTGCACGTTCATTAAGTAAAAAACAATCCAATATTATTGGTCTCATTGTTCCCGATATAAAAAATCCATATTTCCCAGAACTGGCTCGTGCAGTGGAAGACATGGCATTGTCTTACGGTTATACAGTTGTTCTTTGTAATTCAGACGACCAGATGGAAAAAGAGCTGTTATATCTAGAGCGCCTATCACAAACATATGTTGCCGGTTTAATAGTGGCAACAAGCTTACTGGATCCTTCTGTTTATATGTCCATTAATACACCAATTGTTGCTCTTGACCGAATAATCGATGCAGCAGTCCCGACTGTTGCTACCGATAACCAAAAAGGAGCCAGGATTGGGGCTGAGTACTTACTTACAAATGGAGCTGGAAAGTTACTCTGTATACGTGGTCCACAAGGTTTAAAAACTGCGGATGATCGCCTTACAGGATTTCTTGAAGCAACTGATAAACAAGGACTAGAGCCAATTGTTATAACAACAACATTTGATTTTAATGTTGCTGCTGAAGCGATAGAACAGACTTTAACTGTAAATCCGCAGATAGATGGTATTTTTGCAAGCAGCGATACATTAGCCATTGCTGCACTTCATATTGCGCATAAGCTTGGTAAGCGCGTACCGGAAGAACTGCAAATTGTAGGCTTTGATGGTATTTCACTCGGTGAAATGGTATCACCCCCATTAACAACGGTCGGTCAGGATTTATACAAAATGGGTGCTTCAGCCGCAACAATGTTAATTGAACAGATTGAAGGCAAAGAATTGATACAAACGGTATTAAATATAGATCCACAACTAATTGTGCGAGGGACGACAAGAAAGGAAGCTGCAAAATGATTACAGTAATAGGAAGCATCAACATGGACTTAGTCGTTCAAATGGATGTATTCCCCAAAAAAGGGGAAACTGTTTTAGGAAGCTTATTTACAACGGTTCCAGGCGGTAAAGGTGCGAATCAGGCAGTAGCTGCTGCACGCTTAGGCAGCCAAGTTAAAATGTTAGGTGCTGTCGGCACAGACAGCTTCGGTACGGAGCTGCGTGCGAATCTGAATGAAGAAAATATAGATACTAGCTTAGTGATAAATACAAATGGTGCTACAGGCATTGCAAATATTTTACTCCACGAATCGGACAACCGTATTGTCGTTGTTCCAGGCGCAAACTCTAAAGTAACACCAGAAGGGATTGCTTCAGCAAAAACTGTTATCGAAAACAGCCAGTTAGTAGTGATGCAGCTTGAAATACCAGTAGAGACGATTGAGTACAGCTTAAAGTTATGTAAAGAGCTTCAAGTACCGGTACTATTCAACCCTGCCCCGGCAGCAAACTTCGACATTGAGTGGATGCCTTACATTAAATTCTTAACACCAAACGAAACTGAATGTGCCTTACTTTTCGGAGACGATGTTGAAGCAGCATTAGAAAAATACCCAAATCAGTTAATCGTAACATTAGGTGAAGATGGTGCGCGCTACTTCGATGGAACAAAACATGTGCACGTAAAAGGATATACAACGACAGCTGTTGATACAACAGGTGCCGGTGATACATTTAACGGTGCATTCGCACATGCTATTACAAACGGTCAGTCGATTGAAGAAGCAGTATTTTTTGCGAATATAGCGGCGTCATTATCCGTTGAAAAATTTGGAGCCCAAGGTGGTATGCCAAAATTAGAGGAAGTAACTGCTCGAAAGGAAGGCGCAAAATGAAAAAACAAGGCATTTTAAATCGCGAATTAGCCGGTATATTTGCACGTTTAGGTCATACAGACAAAATTGTTATTGCCGATTGCGGCTTACCAATTCCGGACGGCGTTACATGTATCGATTTAGCATACAAACTGGGAGAACCAGGATTTATGACGATTTTAGAAGTTGTTCTAGAAGATCTACAAGTAGAACATAGTTACTTAGCAGAAGAAATAGTAACCGCAAACGAAACAATTCATTCTTCTTTATTGAAAATTGTGGAACCGGTTACATATATATCCCACAAACAATTCAAAAAGATGTCGAGCGAAGCAAAGGTCATTATTCGTACAGGTGAAATGACACCATACGCCAATATCATGCTACAAAGCGGCGTAATTTTCTAAGGTAGGTGACGGAACATGATTGAAATGAAGGGCATAAGAAAAGCATTCAATGGCAACGTCGTATTAAACAATGTTGAGTTCACCCTGTTAGACGGGGAAATCCACGCCTTAATGGGTGAAAATGGCGCCGGTAAATCAACGATGATGAAAATTTTGGCCGGTATCTACTCGCGTGATAACGGTGACGTGCTAGTTGACGGTCAGTCGTATACATTTACTTCAGCAAAAGACGCAGAAAACTTAGGTATTCACGTAATTCACCAAGAATTAAATATTCTGCCGCATTTATCTGTAGCGGAAAACCTCTTTTTAGGAAAAGAAAAAACAATCGGTCGTACAGGATTCCTTCGTACGCGCGAAATGAATAAAGAAGCAAAGGCACTGTTGGCAAAACTCGGTTTGCATATTGATGTACGTCAGCCTGCCGGTTCGCTGTCAGTCGGAAAACAACAGCTAATTGAAATTGCCAAAGCAATTAATTCAGAAGCAAAGTATATCGTAATGGATGAACCGACAGCTGCCCTTACAGATCGTGAAATTGAAACACTTTTTGAAACGATTAGAGAACTGAAAGCAAAAGGTATTTCGTTTGTTTATATTTCACATCGTATGGAAGAGATTTTTGCAATTTGTGATCGTATTACGATTTTACGTGATGGTGAGTATGTTGGTGTTCGTGAAATTCCAAAAACAACTTTTGATGAAATCGTTAAAATGATGGTCGGACGTGAGCTTGGTGAACGTTATCCAAGCCGTGATGCAAAAATTGGGGACGTTGCTCTAGAAGTAAAAGGATTAACATGTCCTGCGGTATGCAAAGATATTAACTTCCAGATTCGTAAAGGAGAAATCTTAGCATTTGCCGGTTTAATGGGAGCAGGCCGTACAGAAGTAGCACAGGCGATTTTCGGTAATCTTAAAAAGTCTAAAGGTGATATTTTCATTCACGGAGAAAAAGCGACGATCAAAAACCCGATTCAAGCAATGAAATACGGAATTGGATTTGTGACAGAAGACCGTAAAACAGAAGGTCTTGTACTGGATTTTTCAATTAAGGAAAATATGTTTTTAACAAATTTGAAAACGATTGCAAAGAGTGGCTTTATTCAACCACAACAAGAGCAATTGCATGCTGCGAAATATATTGAGCAGCTAAATATTCGCTGCAGTGATGCGACACAGCCTGTCGGCTCATTAAGCGGAGGTAATCAGCAAAAAGTAGTTATCGCAAAGTGGTTAAGTACAAAACCGGATATTTTAATTTTGGACGAACCTACTCGCGGTGTTGATATCGGTGCAAAAAAGGAGATCTACTCAATTATGAATCAGTTGGCCGAGGAAGGTGTAGCCATTTTAATGATTTCCTCAGAGCTAACGGAAGTGTTAGGTATGGCTGACCGTGTAATGATCATGCACGAAGGACGCCAAACAGCTATTTTAGACAATGTTGACTTAACACAAGAAACTATTATGCATTACGCAACAGGAGGAGAAGAAATTGTTAAAAACTAGCTCAAAAGAAATGTTAGGAAAGCTAGGTCCTCTTTTAGGATTATTTTTAATTGTAATTGTCATTACAATTTTAAATCCAAGCTTTATGACAACAGATAATGTTTTAAATATTTTACGTCAAGTTTCGATTAGTGCATTAATCGCATTTGGTATGACTTTTGTTATTTTAACTGGCGGCATCGATTTATCGGTTGGATCAACATTAGCCCTTACAGGTGCCGTAGCTGCCACAATGCTAGCTTCAGGAATAGATCCTGTATTAACAATTCTAGCGGCCTTATTACTAGGAGCCGTTCTTGGTGCTGTAAATGGTGTCATCATTGCAAAAGGAAAAGTAGCACCATTCATCGCAACATTGGCAACAATGACAATTTATCGTGGATTAACATTAGTGTATACGGATGGTCGTCCTGTTTCAGACTTAGGAAATGAAATTACATTCCAAATGTTAGGTAAAGGATATTTCTTCGGTATTCCAGTTCCAGTTTGTACAATGATTCTAGCTTTCATTGTGTTATATGTAATTATGCATAAAACAACATTCGGTCGCCGTGTTTATGCAGTAGGCGGCAATGAAGCGGCTTCTAAATTATCAGGAATCAATGTGGATCGTGTAAAAATTGCCGTATACTCATTAACAGGTATGTTAGCTGCTTTATCTGCGCTGATTTTAACATCTCGTCTAAACTCTGCACAGCCAACAGCAGGAACATCTTATGAATTGGATGCAATTGCAGCAGTTGTATTAGGTGGGACAAGTTTAACAGGCGGTAAAGGATGGATTTTCGGGACACTAGTAGGTGCCTTGATTATCGGTGTATTGAATAACGGATTGAACTTAATCGGTGTTTCTTCATTCTTCCAGCAAGTAGTAAAAGGAATTGTTATTTTAATCGCGGTGTTAATTGACCGTAAAAAAACAGCTTAGAAGGAGGTCATTAGCGTGAAAAAACAATTAATATTATTAATGGCACTTTTGGCCACTGTGATGCTGTCGGCTTGTTCGGTAAAACCAGGCTTCTCTTTGGAACCTTCTTTCGGAACATCGGCTACATCAACAGAAAGCAGTAATGATACATTAACAATCGGTTTATCTATTTCAACTTTAAACAATCCTTTCTTCGTAACGCTAAGTGAAAATGCAGAAGCAAAGGCAAAAGAGCTCGGTGTGAAAACAACGATTGTAGATGCGCAGGATAATGCGTCCAAGCAGGCATCCGATATTGAAGATTTAATACAACAAAACGTTGATCTGATCATCATTAACCCGGTTGATTCTGTTGCTGTTGCAACTGCAGTTGAATCTGCTAATGCTTTAAATATTCCGGTCATCACGGTAGACCGTTCATCTGAAGGCGGCGAAGTCGTATCACATATCGCTTCTGATAACGTAGCTGGCGGAAAGCTGGCAGGAGAATATATTACAGAGTTGGTTGGTGAAGGTGCCAAAGTTGTTGAATTGGAAGGTGTGGCAGGGTCTTCTGCTGCACGTGATCGTGGACAAGGGTTCAATGAAGCTGTCACGGGTATACTAGACGTCGTTGCAAAGCAAACAGCGAACTTTAACCGTTCAGAAGGCTTAACAGTAATGGAGAACATTCTGCAGTCAAATCCGGATGTTACAGCCGTATTTGCACATAATGACGAAATGGCATTAGGTGCACAAGAAGCAATTTCGGCTTCAGGTAAGAAGATCGTAGTAGTCGGCTTTGATGCGACTGATGATGCGGTAGCCGCTGTAAAAGCAGGAAGTTTAGCTGCAACGGTTGCGCAAAAACCTGATGAGATCGGAAAGATTGCAATGGAAACAGCGATTGCTCATTTAAACGGTGAAACGGTTGAAGAAGTGATTCCAGTCAATCTTGAATTAATTACAAAATAATAATTCAATAGCCTGCAAATAGGCTACTGCACCTCTCAGGCTGTCACAAGTAATCTTGTGGCAGCCTTTTTATTATGGAACTATAAAAACTTTGGACAATAAAAAAAGTACAACAGAGGCAATTAAGCCTATGCTGTACTTTTAAAAAAAATTATTATTTTTCTTCAGCTACGAATGGTAATAATGCCATAATACGTGAAACTTTGATTGCAGATGTAAGTTTACGTTGGTATTTAGCAGAAGTACCAGTTACGCGACGTGGTAAAATTTTACCGCGCTCAGAGATGAATTTCTTTAAAAGATCTACATCTTTGTAGTCGATGTGCGTAATGTTATTTGAAGTGAAGTAGCAAACTTTACGGCGTTTGCGGCCTCCGCGACGTGGTGCCATTATCGTGTTCCTCCTTTTAATTTTTAATTATAGATGTGAAGTTCTTAGAACGGTAAATCGTCTTCAGATACTTCAATCGGTCCTTTACTGTTTGCAAATGGATCTTCATCTACACGTGTATAGTTTTGCTGATTTTGAGCTGGCTGTTGATAAGAACCGTAAGAATCCTGAGATTGCGCGCCTCCAAATTGTTGGTTAGGCTGATTATAAGATGGCTGACCACCATAATTTTGCCCTCCGCCGTATTGTTGGCTTGGTGCACCTTGTGATGCATTAGCTCCTCCACGTGGTTCTAAGAACTGCACTGAATCAGCAACGACATCTGTTGTATACACACGCTTTCCATCTTGTCCTTCAAAGCTACCTGTTTGAATACGACCTTCTACACCAATCAAACTCCCTTTTCTCATGAAGTTTGCTAAGTTTTCAGCTTGTTTTCTCCAGGCGATACAGCCTATGAAATCTGCTTCGCGTTCACCAGACTGGCTCGAAAATGTACGGTTTACGGCAATCGTAAAGCGTGCCATTGGAACTCCACTCGGTGTGTAACGAAGCTCTGGATCCTTTGTAAGTCTTCCGACTAATACGACACGGTTAATCATCAATGCACCCTCCTTTTTTCAGCATTTAAATTTAAAAATTATTTGTCTTCCTCGCGTACTGCGATGTGACGGATGATGTCTTCGCTGATGTTAGCTAGACGAGTGTATTCGTTGATAGCTTCAGTACCAGCGTTAACTTTCACGATTTGGTAGAAACCTTCGCGGAAGTCATTGATTTCGTAAGCTAAACGACGCTTACCCCAATCTTTTGCTTCTGTGATCTCTGCACCATTTGAAGTTAAGATTTCTTGGAAACGCTCTACTAAAGCTTTCTTCGCTTCTTCTTCAATGTTTGGGCGGATGATGTACATTAATTCGTACTTTCTCATTTGTGTTTGCACCTCCTTATGGACTTGGGCTCTCCTACTAAATAGGGAGCAAGGAGTAAGTAACTTCTATTACTCACATCAATGAATTGTATCATAGTTAACCATTAGGTGCAACCTCAGATGCCTTGTAAAAATACTTTATAAATTATTATTCAAAATAAATTTTCCTTTCATGATTAAAGAAGTTCACCGTTTCCAAACATAACTAAATTTATTTTTATAGTTTTCCCTATCTTTTAAGATAAAACCGCTTCTTTATTATACTAATAGACCTATATTGAATAATCCTTTTTAATCAATTATTTCTATATGTGATTTAAAGACATTAAGAGGACAACAATTAACCGAATTTTCCGATAAAATATTTCCTATTAAAGGAAAAAGGAGGTTTTTCATGTTCAGTCAATTGTTTATAAAAGGATTAAAAATGATTATTGTTTCAATTATGGTCATTGCTGTCTCGCTAGGATTTAGTAATCTCTCCTATGCTAACGGTGATAATGTAATGGCCCAGTTAAACAACCGCGGTTTTAAAGAACCCGTCAACTTAGGGATCGGGGCATCCGAAGTCGTTTTAATTAATGCTGTCTTTGGACAGGAGGATGGGAAAGACGTTGTATACTCAACAGCTAACGGCGGCATTTTTAATATTGTCGATGTTAAAACAAATGAATTGTTATTCTCTAAACAAATGGATAACATCTCCCAAGTTTGGAGCCACTCAATATCAAAAGATGGCACTGTATTTATAGCTGCATTAACTAGTACAAATGTGGGTGAAGTATGGAGCTATTCCCCTCAAACAAAACAACTTTCTAAACTTGGTACACCGAATGCCGAACATCAATTATGGAGCAGTACTACAGATGAAGCTGGAAACGTATATGTAGGTTCTTACGCTGAAGGCAATGGGCGAATTTTTAAATATGATATAGCAACAGAACAGTTTATCGATTTAGGAAAGATCGATGAAGGAACGGCAAGCTATGTTCGTTCTTTAGAATACTACGAAGGCTATTTATATGCTGGTTTAGGTGTTTCTGGAAAGGTATATCGTATTAATGCTACTACATTCGAAAAAGAAGATATTACAAAAAATGTTCCGGAAATAATCGGTAAAACAGTAGAAGAAATTAATTTTGCATATGATATGTCAATCGTCGGCCAGTATTTAGTGACACGCTTTGATGAAGGAAAAGAAGGAGCTATTTTAATTTATAATCTGCAAACTCAGCAGTGGGTCGAAGATTTTAAACTCGGGAAATTACATGATGGGACAACAAATGATGTTGGCAGCTTTGGATTTATTCAGCTCCCTTCTAAAGATAACAAAATGTATGTAGTCCACAATCGTGAATTTGTAGAAGTCGATATGACAACACTTGAAATTCGTCGAACAGGTATCGGCTATGCTGCGGGGCTACGTGGTGGTGCCATATTACAATTCAATACTGCTGAACTGCCGGGTGATTCAATTGTGACAATGTCAAGGTTGGGACAGCTTGTCATTGCAAATCTGCAAACAGGTAAGTCTCAAACCTTACCAGGTGTAATGGTTGCTTCTCCTTTAAAATTGCACAATTTAGGAGAAGGTCCTGATGGTAATCTATATATGACGACTTACCCAGGTGGTCCGAAAGGCTCTAAGTTCAATACTAAAACAAATCAGTTTGTTACTTATAGTCAAGGACAGGCAGAAGGAATAATCGCCGGTAATAATAGTGACCTTTATTTCGGTATTTACCCGGGCGCAGTAATTCAAAAGATGAATACTGACACATTAACAAGTGAAACACTGTTTGAATTAAAAACAGATTACAATCAAGATCGTCCTTACATTATGAAATTTGAAGAGAATAAACTATTAATCGGAACAATCCCCAACTATCAAAAGCTAGGCGGATCTCTTACGATTTATGATCCAACTACAAGTGAACGAAATACGTATACTGATATTATTAAAGACCAAAGTATTGTTGGCTTAGCAATGCATGATGGCAAAATATACGGTTCAACAACAATACGAGGCGGCCTAGATATTAACCCGACTGCATCTGAAGCTAAACTGTTTATTTGGGATATTGCTGAAGAGCGTGTAATAAAAGAAACAGAGCTGGCTATTGACGAATTAGATGCACCACCAATGATAAGCGGCTTAACATTCGGACCAGATAATTTATTGTGGGGAGCGGTAGATGGTATTATTTTTGCTTTAAATCCGGAAACACTGGATATTGTGAAATATAAAAATTTGTATCCCACTATTAAAAACCGTGGCATGTGGCGACCAGTTCATATCGAATTTGGAAAAGACGGTCTATTATATACAGATGTTGCAGGTAAACTTACGGTAATAAATCCAGAAACGCTGGACTTTGTCTCACTCATTTCAAGTGGTCCTGAAATTGACTTCATGGTATTAGCCGAAGATGCAGCAGGTAATGAAAATATTTATTATATCGATGCTACTGCAACTCATCTATATATGATCCCTGTAATTGATGGGGGTCAGGTTGTAACACCTGAAATACCTGAAATGGAGACGGTTTATGTTGAAATTGAAAACAATAGCTTTGAAGAACCTGTAATTGATAGCATAATTTCTGGTTGGTCTTCATTGTTTGGTACATTTTCTCCAAATGCAATATTTGAGGTAAGTTCTGTACGTGCTCACAGTGGGGAGAATAGTTTAAAAATAGTGGATACTGCTCAAAACGAAACAGTATTTGCTCAATCTAATCTTATTCCTATTGATGCTGGACAGACCTATACTGCCTCTACAAAGCTATTTTTGGAAGATGGTAGTGCCACACTCCTATTCCGTTACTATGATGAAAATGGAGTACAGACAGGTACGGATAAAGATAATGAAAGTATCATTCACGTACGTGGCGGTCATAAGGAATGGCAAACTGTTCAAGCCGTAGTAACAGCACCAGCAGAAGCCAAATATGCGCGAATTTCTGTTGGTACTTCGAATTACTTTACAACGAATGGTGCCTATTTTGATGATATGCAATTAACTTTTGAAAGGGAAAAAGTGAGTACACCGGAAGAACCAGAGGAGCCTGGTAAACCAGGCAAAGGAAATCAACCTGAAAAACCAGGTAAGGGTAATCAGCCAGATAAACCCGGTAAAGGGAACCAACCTGAAAAACCTGGTAAAGGCAATCAGCCAGACAAACCTGGTAAAGGGAATAACTAATAAACAGAAAAAGGGATACTCCGGATAGTACTATCCGGAGTATCCCTTTGCTTTATTTTATACGTTAAATAAGAATTCCATTACGTCGCCGTCTTGTACTACATATTCTTTACCTTCAGCGCGCACTCGGCCTGCTTCTTTTGCAGCCGGCTTTGAACCGTACTCTACTAAATCCGTATATGCTACTGTTTCAGCACGGATAAAGCCGCGTTCAAAGTCAGTGTGAATAATACCGGCACATTGTGGTGCTTTCATACCTTTGCGGAATGTCCATGCACGAACTTCCTGCACACCAGCTGTAAAGTAAGTAGCTAAACCTAATAGGCTGTATGAAGCTTTAATCAATTGGTCTAAACCTGATTCAGCAATTCCTAATTCAGCTAAAAATTCTTTTTTCTCATCGTCTTCCAACTCAGAGATTTCTTCTTCAATTTTCGCACAAACAGTGATTACTTGAGCGCCTTCAGCTGCTGCGTATTCTTGTACCATTTTTACATACTTGTTTTCAGATGGATCCGCTACCTCATCCTCAGAAACGTTTGCAACATAAAGCATCGGTTTAATCGTTAATAGGTGTAAACCTTTGATTACTTTTTTCTCGTCATCTGAAAGGTCTGCCGCGCGAGCAGGTTTTTCAGCTTCTAATACTTCTTTAAGCTTTTGAAGAATTGGCTCTTCTACCATTGCTTCTTTATCTTTTTGCTTCGCCATTTTTGCTACACGAGCAATACGTTTATCCACTGATTCCATATCCGCTAAAATTAACTCTAAATTAATAACTTCAATATCATCGATCGGGTTTACTGTACCCGAAACATGTGTAATATTTTCATCTTCAAAACAACGAACAACTTGGCAAATTGCATCTACTTCACGGATGTGAGCAAGGAATTTGTTTCCTAAACCTTCACCAGTAGAAGCACCTTTTACGATACCTGCGATATCTGTAAATTCAAAAGTTGTCGGAACTGTTTTCTTTGGTACTACTAATTCTGTTAATTTGTCTAAACGCTCATCAGGAACAGTTACACTGCCTACGTTCGGTTCGATTGTTGCGAACGGATAGTTAGCCGCAAGAGCGCCTGCTTTTGTAATTGCGTTGAATAAAGTCGATTTCCCTACGTTTGGTAAACCAACAATACCAGCTGTTAATGCCATATTGACACAACCTTTCTATGTTCAGTTCATTTAAATTTATTATTAATTCATTTATGGATTTTTCTGTCCATTAAATTTTACAACCTTGTCTATTATATTGATTGCGGGCATAAAAGTCTATTTTGCTTTTAGACTTCTTCTGCCTGACGTAAAATTTTCTTCATTTTTTTCTCAAACTCGCGGCGTGGAATCATAACGCTATGTCCGCAACCCTCACATTTTATGCGAATATCGGCACCTAGTCGAATTACTTTCCATTCGTTTGTGCCACAAGGATGTTGTTTTTTCATTTCCACAACGTCATTAAGACCGTACTGCTTTGCTTCCATCTATTATTCTCCTCCCTGATTTCGCTCATAAAACATCATTTTCGGTACAGCAAGAGGAATACCGTTGCGTGTTAAGATGTCGATAACATCTTTCCGAATAATACGTGATATTGAATATTGCTGTAATGGTAATGTTTCTATTGTAATAGCAATTGTCGCTTCTGTGCTTGTCGTATTTGTGACACCTAAAAAGACAGGTGCAGAAACAAGTTCCTCATATTTTTCCGGTAATGTATCCAAATAGTTTTGTATAACCATTTGCACTTTTTCAATATTCGCATCGAGCGAAATTTGCATATTTATCGTAGCTTTTGAGTTATTGATGGAATAGTTGATGACATCTACAATACTGCCGTTTGGAATAATAAATTGTTCACCTGTAATACCTTTCACCTTCGTTGTACGAAGACCAATCTCCATAACGGTACCTTCAGCCGTATTGATTTTCACAAAATCCCCTACACCAAACTGATCCTCTAAAATAATGAAAAATCCTGTAATGACATCCTTCACTAAGTTTTGCGCACCAAATGCGATGGCTACAGAAGCAATTCCTGCCCCTGCAAGTAACCCGGCAACTTGTATATTCAGAGCCGATAAAATCCCCATAATGGCAGAGAAGTACACTAAATAGCTCAGTACGCTTTGCAGCAGCTTTACAATTGTAAGCTGTCGACGCTCATTATTTCTTACACGCAGCATAAATACTCGGTGAATAATCTTCTTGCCGATAAAAACAACAAGATACGAAATAATGATAATCGCTAGAATTTTCGCGCTGGCTACAATAATTTTTTCCAAAAATTCTGCACTTGTGACATATTCCCAAAGCTTTGTCGTATAGTGTGCGAGCCCTTTAATATCCGTTTCAGCAAATTCCTCTAAATCTAATTTCAAATCTTCTTCCAAATTTACCACCTCTTGTATAACAAACTTTAAAATTGAATATACTGCATAAATATATCGTACTTTATCTTATTTCTCGAGTAATCTACTTAAATCAAAAAATTAAAGGAGTGATAATATGACACAAGCCTGTCCACAAAATTATAGCGTCCATTACGAGCAGACGAGCGCTGTTTGGGAGCTGAGCGAAATCTTTCTAAAAACGATTCCGTTTGACCATGAAGAACTTATTTTTTGCTGTATCGGTACAGACCGATCTACAGGTGATGCGCTAGGCCCGATTATCGGCAGCCAGCTGCACCAAACTTTTTCATTTCCATTTCCGGTCGTTGGAACATTGCAGGCACCACTTCATGCGCTCAATATTGTAGAGCGCTACGAACAGCTTATTAATGAAAAAGAGCAACCCTTTATTATTGCAATTGATGCTTGTTTAGGTGAATCAAATGCGATTGGTTCTATTCTTATCCAACAAGGTCCTCTTTATCCTGGAAAAGCCGTGAAAAAAGAGTTGCCCCCTATCGGTAACATTTCTGTTAAAGGAATTGTTAACGTAGGAGGCTTTATGGAAGCTAAAGTATTACAAAATACGAGACTGCATGTTACGTATTCTATGAGTGATAAAATCGTTCGGGCACTTGTTTTAGCATGGCAGCGCCATTTACTGAAACGGAAAAATAATGGCAACGAGTATTCCGACCATCAAAATCGCTGGCAGCAGATTGGCTATACGGATTTTCGTTAAGCCGGCAATATTCAAACCAATTGCCATAATCATAATACCGCCTGTAGCCGTCATTTCTGTGATGAATAGATCCAGTGCTTCACTAGGAATATATGTACTAATAACGCCTGCAAATAATGCAATCGAGCCTTGATATAAAAGTACAGGAACCGCCGATAGTAGGACACCAATTCCTAAAGTTGAACTTAATATAATCGACATAAATCCATCGATAATCCCTTTAGTGATGAGGATATTGTGATCATTGCGCAAGCCGCTATCAAGAGCACCGAGAATTCCCATTGAGCCAATAACAAAAATGAGCGTTGCAGTAACAAACCCCTCTGCAATCGTTCCTTTTTGTGCGCGCTTTCCAAAGAGGGATTCAATCCATTGACCGAAGCGATTAAATTTCCCTTCAAGGTCGAGCCATTCACCGATGACCGCACCGATGATTAAACTGACTATAAGGAGAATAAAATTCGTACTCTCCAATCCCATTTGAATTCCTAATAGCGCAACAACTAAACCAATAATAGATAGCACTGTCTGCTGCATGGATTCCGGAATATTTTTAAAGATACGGCCAACCAATGCACCGATAATGATAAATAATGCATTTAACAGAGAACCTAGTAATACCATGAAATTTCCTCTTTCTATTTGCTGTCTAACAAATTTAATTTTATGTATCTTTCTTTTTATATTATAACTGTTCATAAAAAAAGTGCTGAAACTTTTCGTTCAGCACTTTTTATTGTTGTTCCATATTTAATATTTCAAGAATGCGGTGCAAATCATCATCTGAATAAAACTCAATTTCAATTTTACCTTTGTTCTTAGCTTTTTTGATTTGTACTTGTGTTCCAAAATAGTCACGTAACTGGGACTCTGTTGCCTGTGTATGAATATCCTTTTTTGTCGGCTTTGTTTCACGTGAAACGGCCTCATTTAAATCTTGGATATACTTTTCCAATTGACGAACATTAAGGTGGTCCTTTATTACTTTATGTGCCACTTCAGGTATACGTCTTTTATTTTTTAATCCAAGCAATGCACGGCCATGCCCCATTGTCAGTTTACCTTCGTTGACAAGGTCTCGAATGTCTTCCGGTAATTGCAACAGACGGATTAAGTTAGCAATATGCGGACGGCTTTTTCCTAATCTTTTCGCTAAATCATCTTGTGTAAAATTCAGTTTCACAATTAAACTGTTGTATGCTTCCGCTTCTTCAATTGGAGTTAAATCTTCACGTTGCAAGTTTTCCAAAATGGCAACTTCCATCATTTGCTGCTCATTAAAGTCTTTTACAATGACAGGTACTTCAGTTAAACCTGCACAGACAGCCGCACGATAACGGCGTTCACCTGCTACAATTTCATATTTCCTAGCATTTTTGCGTACGACAATCGGTTGAATAATACCATGTTCAATAATAGAGCTGGCTAATTCTTCAATTGCAGTCTCATCAAAGATTTTACGAGGCTGAAATGGATTTGCTAAAATTTTTCCGACTGCAATTTGCTGTACCTGGTCTTCTTTATGTACGGCTTCTTCACGAAAAAGCGCATCAATTCCTTTACCTAAACCTTTAACCATTTTTAATCACTTCCCTTGCAAACTCTAAGTAAATTTCTGCTCCGCGTGATTTTGAATCATATAAAATTACCGGTTTACCATGGCTCGGTGCCTCACTTAATCGCACATTACGCGGAATGATCGAACGATATACTTTATCCTGAAAATAGCGTTTTACTTCATCAATTACTTGAAGCCCTAAATTCGTACGGGCATCCAGCATAGTGAGCAGCACGCCATCAATCATTAACTCCTTGTTCAAATGTTTTTGGACAAGGCGGACTGTCGAAAGTAACTGGCTCAACCCTTCTAATGCGTAATATTCACATTGGACCGGGATGATCAGTGCATCGGAGGCAGTCAGCGCATTAATTGTTAATAAGCCAAGTGATGGCGGACAATCAATAATAATGAAATCAAAATTATTTTTAATCTCCTGCAATGATTTTTTCAGTCGAACTTCACGGGAAATTGTGGACACAAGCTCAATTTCAGCACCTGCCAATGATATTGTAGCAGGGACAATATATAAATTTTCTACATCCGTTTGTTGAATGACGCCTTTAATATCTTCATCATTAATCAAAACGTCATATACACAGCTTTCTAAATCACCTTTTCGAACACCTAATCCGCTTGAAGCGTTACCTTGTGGGTCGATATCGATTATTAATACTTTCTTTCCTAAAAAAGCTAAACATGCACTTAAGTTAACAGAGGTTGTCGTTTTTCCAACGCCACCTTTTTGATTGGCTATCGCAATAATACGTCCCAATATCCGCACCTGCTTTCATCACTTCAATTTAGGTATATTTTTAAAGTCTAAAAATCTTGGATGACTAAATCTTCCTTTTATAATACTGTTTATATTATCTTAACAAAAAATGTTAGAAAACGATGCTATGAAACTAAATTTATTTGAAAAAAACTTGCTGATCCTACTAATCTACTAAAAAAACTGCCTAGAAAGTCATTATCTTTCGGGCAGTTCAATAATTTATTTTTTCTTCGGAATTTTTACAGTGATTTGGTAGTAATCGTCTGTATCCTCTTCCTCCGTTTTTACATTAATTCCACTTTTCGTCACCATCGATAACGATTGCTTGATCGTATTAAGGGCAATACGCACATCTTTGCTAATCGCTTTTCTGCTTGGCTTACGTTTTTTTATCTCTGGCTCATCGGGATTTAGAATTTTTTGAATTTGCTCTTCAAGCTGTCTTACATTCCAATCAAACTCTTTCGTCGCTGCAATGAGCTGCATTTGTAATTGCTCATCTTTGACTACTATTAAAGCCCGGGCATGACGTTCCGAAATTTCACGATTTAAAATAGCATCCTGAACAAATTGAGGCAGCTTTAATAAACGCAATTTATTAGCAACTGTTGATTGTCCTTTACCAAGACGTTGTGCAAGCGCTTCTTGTGTAAGCTGATGCAATCCTAATAATTGTTGATAAGCAAGCGCTTCTTCAATTGCTGTTAATTCCTCACGTTGAAGGTTTTCAATCAGGGCAATAGACGCCGTTTCACGATCATTTAAATTGCGTACAATAGCAGGCACTTCTGTCCATTGTAGGGATTTCATCGCTCGATAACGTCTCTCACCGGCAATAATTTCATATTTATCTGCGTCATTATTTATTGGACGAATCACAATTGGTTGAATGACGCCATGTGTATGAATCGTTCTTGCTAATTCTTCAATCTTCTCATCATCAAAAACTGTACGTGGCTGATAACGGTTCGGAATGATTTTGTCTATTGGAATTTTAACTACTTCTTCTGAAGCCATCGAGATATTCTCTATTACTTCTACTTCACTTTTTACTTCAGGCTCTTTGCTCCCGCCTCCGAAAAAACGTGAAAAAGTACTTTTCATCCGTGTGGCACCACCTTTAGGAAACTGTCTACCTCATATACAATATTATTTCTGATTCATTCAAAAATGTACAGTGTTCAATGAATAGTAATTTACGAGAAAGACAGATTTTGCCTAAAAAAGGACAAAATAATGTCTTTACCCATTTGTATTTCAAAATAAACTTATATTTTTCTATCCACTAAAAAAACATAAATATAAATATATATGCAGCAAAAGACGGATATATTTCAAATTTGGTTAATTTTTTTATTTAATTGGTGTTTTATTAGGAACACCTGGTTTACGCGGGTATTTTTTGGGTGTTGATTTTACTTTATCAAATACATAAAGTGAACGTTCGCTTTCCTCTACCGGTAAATGGAATGCAAACTCTTCTATTAATTTTCCGCCTAATGTAGAGATGGCTTTTGTCGCATCTTTTAATTCTTCTGCACCTGCTGCGGCTTTTAACGCAACAAAATAACCGCCTTCTTTTGCTAATGGAATACATAGCTCTGATAATACAGAAAGACGTGCTACAGCGCGGGCTGTGACAACATCAAATTTCTCACGGTATGCTGCATTTTGACCAAACTCTTCGGCACGGGCATGAACAAATGTCATATGATCCAAGTTTAACTCATTTGTTAAATGATTTAAAAATGTAATTCGTTTATTTAGTGAATCTACAATCGTAATTTGTAAATGCGGGAAGCAGATTTTAATCGGAATACTCGGGAAGCCTGCACCTGCACCAACATCGCATACCGTTGTCACCTTCGTAAAATCAAAATAAAATGACGCACTGATTGAATCATAGAAGTGCTTTAAATAAACGCCTTCCAAATCCGTAATTGCCGTTAAGTTCATTTTTTCATTCCACTCAACTAACAGCTCAAAGTATTTTTTAAACTGCGCAATCTGGTGTTCTGAAAGCTCAATACCCTTTTCCTTCAATGCTTCGATAAACTGCTTTTCGTTCATAAAATGACTCCTCCATATTAAAGAATGAGCGCCTTTTTTGGATAAAGACGCTCACATCATTCAGTTCGTAGTTACTTTTGCAATTTTCCCTTGCTCAATATAGACAAGTAAAATTGAAACGTCCGCAGGGTTTACACCTGAAATACGCGATGCTTGAGCAATTGAAAGCGGCTGAACACTCTTAAGTTTCATGCGTGCTTCTGTCGCCAAGCTTGGAATAGCATCATAATCGATATTTTCAGGGATTTTCTTATCCTCAAGCTTCTTCATTTTCTCTACTTGCTGAAGAGCTTTTTGAATATACCCCTCATATTTTAATTGAATTTCAATCTGCTCTTTAACATCATCTGAAAGTTCCACTTCTGATGGAGTTAGGGAAGCAACTAAATCATACGTCATTTCAGTACGTTTTAAAAGGTCTGCTCCGCGGATACCATCTTTTAGTTCCGCGCCGCCAGCATTGCGGATGACTTCTTGTGTCGTCGAATTCGGCTTAATAATAATTTCACGCAGACGGGCAATTTCCTGTTCAATCTGTGCTTTTTTCTCTTGGAACTTCGCATAACGGTCTTCTGTAATCATCCCTGCTTTATAACCGATTTCCGTTAAACGTAAATCTGCATTGTCATGACGTAATAGAAGACGGTACTCTGCACGAGAAGTTAATAAACGGTAAGGTTCATTCGTACCTTTTGTAACAAGGTCGTCAATTAATACACCGATATAGGCATCTGAACGGTCTAAAATAATTTCTTCACGGCCTAAAACTTTTGCTGCGGCATTCATTCCGGCCATTAACCCTTGCCCTGCTGCTTCTTCATAGCCTGAAGTACCGTTAATTTGACCTGCTGTATAAAGACCTTGAATTTTTTTCGTTTCTAATGTTGGCCATAATTGTGTAGGAATAACTGAATCGTATTCAATCGCATAGCCTGCACGCATCATTTCGGCATTTTCCAAACCAGGAATCGATGCGATTAATTTCTTTTGTACATGCTCCGGTAAGCTTGTTGATAAACCTTGAACATATACTTCACGTGTATTACGTCCTTCAGGCTCAAGGAAAATCTGGTGGCGCGGTTTGTCGTTAAAGCGCGTTACTTTATCTTCAATTGATGGGCAGTAACGTGGACCTGTCCCTTTAATCATCCCTGAAAACATTGGAGACAAATGCAGGTTTTCCTCAATTGTACGATGTGTTTCTTCTGTGGTATAAGTTAACCAGCAAGGAAGCTGATCCATAATATATTCTGTTGTTTCAAAACTGAATGCACGGGGTACATCATCACCAGGTTGAATTTCCGTTTTTGAATAATCAATTGTACGGTTGTTTACACGTGGTGGTGTTCCTGTTTTAAAACGAATTAAGTCAAATCCTAATTCTTTTAGGTTATCCGCTAATTTAATCGATGGCTGCTGGTTGTTTGGACCTGAAGAATATTTCAGATTTCCTAAAATAATTTCTCCACGTAAAAACGTACCTGTTGTAATAATAACAGCCGGTGCACGGTAAATTGCTCCAACTTGTGTAATGACACCTTTTACTGCGCCATCCTCTACAATTAGTTCATCGACCATTGCCTGATGAATTTGAAGGTTTTCTTCTTCTTCCAAAACCCGTTTCATCTCATGCTGATATTGGAATTTATCCGCTTGTGCACGTAAAGCGCGTACTGCTGGACCTTTCCCGGTATTTAACATACGCATTTGAATATGTGTTTTATCGATAATGCGTCCCATTAAACCGCCAAGTGCATCAATTTCACGAACAACGATTCCTTTTGCAGGTCCGCCGACTGAAGGATTACATGGCATAAACGCAATCATATCTAAGTTAATTGTAAGCATGAGTGTTTTAGCACCCATTTTGGCAGCTGCATATGCAGATTCCACACCTGCATGTCCTGCACCAACAACGATTACGTCAAAATTACCTGCTTCGTATTGTATTGACATGTTGTTCTTCCTCTCTTTTATTCCGATTTATTTCCCTAAACAGAACTGCGAGAATAGCTGATTAATTAAGCTTTCCTGTACAGTATCTCCAATAATTTCACCAAGAATCTCCCATGTACGTGTCACATCGATTTGAATCATATCGACAGGTACACCTGATTCAGCTGCAGCAAGCGCATCTTCAATTACCTGTTGTGCTTGATGCAATAGTGCAATATGTCGCGCATTTGATACATATGTTAAATCATTCGCTTCCACTTGCCCTTCAAAGAACAATGCTGCAATTGCTTCTTCCAGCTCAATTACACCTTCTTCTTTCAATAACGAAGTCGTTACGACACGATGTTTTCCAGCCAATTCATGAACACGGTTTAAATCGATTTTACGT
Source organism: Solibacillus isronensis (assembly GCF_900168685.1). NCBI lineage: Bacteria > Bacillati > Bacillota > Bacilli > Caryophanales > Caryophanaceae > Solibacillus > Solibacillus isronensis. The sequence goes on from NZ_FVZN01000009.1 coordinate 162,900, forward strand.
TCGATATCTGTCTTGTTGACAACGACAATATAATCCATCGCCTGAATCGTTTCAAAAAGGCGTTCATCTTCTTCTGTAAGCTCTTCTCCGTAATTTAATACAAGCAATATTAAATCAGCATCTTTTAATGCCTCTCTCGAACGCTCAACACCAATTCGTTCAACGATATCTTCTGTTTCCCGAATACCTGCTGTATCAACTAAACGTAAAGGAACTCCTCGTACGTTTACGTATTCTTCAATAATATCACGAGTTGTGCCTGCAATGTCGGTAACAATTGCTTTATTTTCTTGAACTAAACTATTTAAAAGAGATGATTTACCTACGTTTGGACGTCCTAAAATAACGGTAGATAAACCTTCACGTAAAATTTTACCTTGAGATGATGTTTGAAGTAATTTAATAATTTCCTCTCGTACCCAACCGCATTTTTCAAGAAGTACAGGAATCGTCATTTCTTCTACATCGTCATATTCCGGATAATCAATGTTTACTTCCACTTGTGCCAACGTCTCTAATAATGCCTGGCGTAAAGATGTAATAAGACGTGAAAGCTTTCCATCCATCTGGCCGAGCGCAACATTCATTGCACGATCGGTTTTTGCACGAATTAAATCCATTACCGCTTCTGCCTGTGACAAGTCGATACGGCCATTTAAGAATGCACGCTTCGTAAATTCTCCAGGCTCTGCTAAACGTGCACCATACCGTAATACAAGCTGCAGTACTCGGTTAACAGATACAATACCGCCATGACAATTGATTTCGACAACATCTTCACGTGTAAATGTTTTAGGTCCGCGCATTAAGCTCAACATAACTTCCTCTACCACTTCATCGGTTTTCGGGTCGATCAAATGTCCGTAATGGATAGTATGTGTCGCAACGTCCGTCAGACGCTTATGATTTGGTGATTTAAATATTTTATCTGCAATCGCTACCGCCTCATCGCCGCTCAGACGAACAATCGCAATAGCTCCTTCTCCCATCGGAGTGGAAATCGCAGCAATCGTATCGAATTCCATTTATATCCTCCTATTTCAGTGTTATCCACATGTGGATAAATCACATCCGTGCTATACTAACTAACAATTTAGACTAACATATTTTTATTAAAATCTAAAGTAATGTAGATTTGGTTCCATCTCTCATTAAAAAAACGACCTATCCAAAAGAATAGGTCGAAATCTGTCTGTATATTATTTTACTGGCTCAATCACTAAATATCGATTTGGTTCGACACCTTCTGAGTGTGTTTCGATATCTATTCGATTTGCCAAAGCATTATGAATAATTTTTCGTTCATAAGATGCCATAGGTTCAAATGATACGGGTTTTCGTGTTCGAATAGCCTTGTCCGCCATGCGTAATGCCAGCTGTTCAAGTGCTGCTTGACGTCGCTCACGATAATCTTCCACATCCATTTGTAAAATCATAAACGATTTGGCTGTTTTATTAAGAATGAGCTGAGTTAAATGTTGAAGCGCATTTAATGTAAGGCCACGCTTTCCAATTAATAACGCTGCTTTCTCGCTCGATAACTTAAATGAAACATGTTTACCATCTGTTTCATGGTCAATTGTTAAATCTGTAATTCCCATTCCTAGAGCAATATTCGTTAAATACTGTTTTGACTCTTCAATGGGGTACACTTGTTGTTGTTCATGGTGAATTGGTTGATCTTCATTTGCTGAAACCGGCTCATTCTCGATTGTTTCCTCGACAATTGTCAGTTCTTCCACATCAGATGCAGAATCTGAAGTCGTCTCTTGATCCACTTGCTGCTGAACAATTTCCTTTACTGTGACACGAACTTCAGCATTTCGTGCCCCAAAACCTAAAAATCCTTTTTTACCCTCTTGTAAAACTTCCACATCAACTTGTTCACGAGTATGGCCAAGCTTTTGTAACGCTAATGAGATCGCTTCTTCTACTGTTGCGCCTATTTGCGTAGTTTGTTTCACTTATTTCGCCCCTTTAGCATCGGTAGCATCCGGTTTATTTTTATTCCAAGGTTTGTAAATAACAAGGTTTTGTAATACAGATACAAAGTTTCCGACTACCCAATACAATGATAACGCGGCTGGTAAAATAATACCGAAACCAACAATCATTAATGGCATGATGTACATCATAATTTTCATTTGCGGGTTATCTACTGCTGGTCCAGTCATTAATACAACATACTGGATAAGACCTGCGATAACAGCAAATACAATACTTGGCTCCGCTAATGGAACCGATAAAAACGTCCCTAATTCAAATGCATCCGGTGTTGCATTCATACGGCTAATCGCATGATAGAAACCGATTAAAATCGGCATTTGGACAAGAATCGGTAAACAGCCGGCTAACGGGTTAACACCAGAAGTCTGCATTAACTGCATCATTTCCTGCTGGTACTTTTGCTGAGTTACCGCGTCTTTTGAGCTGTATTTTGCTTGCAGCTCTTTTAGCTTCGGTTGCATTTCCTGCATTTTCTTAGAACTTTTTACTTGTTTAATAGTTAAAGGCAGAATAATTAGACGAATAATAACAGTTACGATAATAATTGCAAATGCATAATTCGCAGCACTACCCTCAAACATATCAGCAAAAAGCTTGATAAATGATACTAATGGCCAAACAATATATTCATTCCAAAAGCCATCACTTTCAGATGAAATTGGTTGGTCAAATTCTGTACAGCCTGATAGCAGTAATACTACTGAAACAAGTGACAGCATTATCCATAGATTTTTCTTCAACCTTCTTCCCCCTAAAGCAAATCTATTCAATTTTTATGACAATATTTTACCATTACGGACGTTCGTACACTACTAATTGTTCTGTAAATTCAAATTTTAGAGCATTGAATTAGTAACAATTAAATGTGGAACTATCCTTTATATACTCTTGCAACCTTTAAAACATGCTGCAAGCTTTTTTTGGTTTCGTGAAAATCCAGTGTGGCCGCCTGCGTTCTGGCGATAATAACATAATCCATATCTTGTTTTACTTCATCTTTTAATTCAAGAAAAGCTTGGCGAATATAGCGTTTCACTTGAACCCGAGTGACCGCATTTCCTACTTTTTTGCTCACTGATAAGCCAATACGAAACGCCTGTTGTTCTTCCTTTTTCAAGCAATATACAACAAATTGGCGATTCGCAAACGACTTACCTTTTTTAAACACCTTTTGAAAATCTTCATTTTTCTTTATACGTTGGCGTTTATTCATGATCCATTCACCTGCTCCATCTAATCATTGGTACTTTTTTTGCTCATTCAACAACGATAAAAGAAAAAAAAGACCACTGATGTGGCTCAGTGGACTTATGCTGATAATACTTTTCTTCCTTTTTTACGACGGCGAGCTAATACGTTACGGCCGTTTTTAGTGCTCATACGAGCGCGGAAACCGTGAACTTTAGAGTGCTTACGTTTTTTAGGTTGGTACGTGCGTTTCATTTATATACACCTCCTGAATTCGAGCGTTACTATATCTATCTCTACATACAGACCATGATATTATATAAAGAATAAAACCTATTTGTCAATGCTTCAATTTTATTTTTCTCTTTTTCCTTATAAACCTCATATAATCCCCTTGCTGATCTACAATCCCACTTATCCACAATTTATAAAATTAATTTAAGTTTATGTTGTGAATAGTATTTTTGCCCTTAAAAATTATCCACAGCGTTTATCTACAGGTTTTTCACATATAACAAACCTGTGGACAACTGTTATGTATATAACATATGATTATGTGGATAAGATCGTTTAAGTATTGAAATACCTAACTTTATTTGATACGATAACTGTGTTTTACTTTGTGGAATTCTTTTCTGGGAAATATATTATCCACAATTGTTGATAATCTGTGGACAAAGATTTCCCCTACTCTAGAACAACCTTTATCCACAACTTGTGGTTATGTGTATGAACTCCTTTTTAATTATAAAATATATATTTTATAGCTCTGTTTCCTATTAACCATCTAACAGAGCCTTTCTTTTTTCGTAAGCAGGAAAGTTTGCATTTGTAAGGAAATTCACATAAAAAGAGACTCTCAACTAATCTTTGTTAGTATGAGCTTTGTCATTTAAATATACGAATCGAATGTGAAATGAATTAATGAAAGGAAGAAAGAGCTTGGAACATTTAGAAAACCTATGGAATGCCGTCCTTGCCCAAGCTGAACAGAAAATCTCGAAACCGAGCTTTGATACTTGGCTGAAATCAACAAAACTTCTTGCACATAGTGGCACAAAAGTGACGATTTCCGCGCCTAACTCTTTTGCCCGCGATTGGCTTGAACAATACTACATCCATATGATTACAGGAATATTAAACGAGTTAACTGGAGAGGATCTAGTCATTAATTTTGTTGTCCAGAAAGATCAGGCCGCAGATGACTTTGAACTACCGCCCCCAATTACTCAAGCAAAATCAAGTGAACACCATGACATTACCCCAGGTATGCTCAATCCAAAGTACACATTTGATACATTCGTTATTGGTTCCGGTAACCGCTTTGCCCATGCAGCGAGCTTAGCAGTAGCAGAGGCACCTGCAAAAGCTTACAACCCGTTCTTTATTTATGGGGGGGTAGGTTTAGGAAAAACTCACTTAATGCATGCAATTGGACATTATGTAAAAGAACATAATCCGACAGCAAATGTCGTCTATTTATCATCTGAAAAATTCACAAATGAGTTTATTAACTCGATTCGTGATAATAAAACAATCGATTTTCGAAATAAATACCGCAATGTTGATGTACTGCTAATAGATGATATTCAATTTTTGGCTGGTAAGGAATCGACACAAGAGGAATTCTTCCATACATTCAATACACTGCATGAAGAATCAAAGCAGATTGTCATCTCAAGTGACCGTCCTCCAAAGGAAATTCCAACTTTAGAGGATCGTTTGCGTTCACGCTTTGAATGGGGATTAATTACTGATATTGCACCACCTGATTTAGAAACACGTATTGCGATTTTACGTAAAAAAGCAAAAGCAGATGGACTTGATATTCCGAATGAAGTCATGCTTTATATTGCCAACCAAGTTGATACGAATATTCGTGAACTTGAGGGGGCATTGATCCGCGTTGTGGCCTATTCATCTTTAGTAAATATGGATGTTTCGCCTGAACTTGCTGCTGAAGCTTTAAAAGATATTATGCCAAATTCAAAACCACGCATGATTTCTATTTTGGATATTCAAACAGCAACTGGAGAGCATTTTAATATTCGACTGGAAGACTTTTCGGCAAAACGCCGTACAAAATCCATTGCCTTTCCAAGACAAGTTGCGATGTACTTATCTCGTGAGTTAACCGATTTTTCTTTGCCGAAAATTGGTGAAGAGTTTGGAGGCCGTGATCATACAACAGTAATCCATGCCCATGAGAAAATCTCTTCTTTACTTAAAACAGATCAGCAGCTTCAGCAGGATATTAAACAAATTCGTAGTATGTTAGGTAAATAAACTCTGTGTATAACTTTATCTTTTTCACACAAGACTATTCACAACTTATCAACATGTGGATAGCGCTCTCTACCTGTGCAAAATAGGGGTTATCCACAAATTCACAGGCCCTATTACTATATCTATTAATATCTTTAAATAAATAATTAATTATATAAGAGAGGTAAACTAATGAAATTTACTATTTTACGTGATCGTCTTTTAGCAGGATTAAACGATGTAATGAAAGCTGTAAGTTCTAAAACGACAATCCCTATTTTAACGGGGATTAAAATTGATGTTACAAACGAAGGTATGACGTTAACTGGTAGTGATGCAGACATTACAATCCAGACATTCATTCCTGTAGAAGAAAATGGCGAACAAATTATGGATATTACACAAACAGGCTCTATTGTGCTACAAGCTCGTATGTACAATGAAATTATCCGTAAATTGCCTACTAATGAAGTAGAAATCGAAATTACAAACGGCTATGCAACAATCATCCGATCAGGAAAGTCAGAGTTCCACCTTATCGGCTCAGATGCAACGGAATATCCACAGTTACCTGAAATTGCTGCTGACCGCCAATTTACGATTCCAACAGATTTATTAAAGTCAGTTATTAGAGAAACTGTATTTGCTGTAGCGACATCGGAAAGTCGTCCGGTGTTGACAGGTGTAAACTGGAAAGTTGAAGGTGATGCATTAATATGCGTTGCAACGGATAGTCACCGATTAGCACGTCGCAAAGTGAATCTTGAAAATTTACCAAATGATATTACTTCAGTCGTAATTCCAGGTAAAAGCTTAAATGAATTGAACAAAATTTTAGAAGACACAAATAATCCTGTACAAATCGTACTGACAAACCAGCATGTATTATTTAAAACAGATGATGTCCTGTTCTTCTCTCGTCTTTTAGAAGGCAATTATCCGGATACATCACGTTTAATTCCAGAAGAGTTTAAAACAATGATTACGATTAACGGAAAATCTTTATTGCAGGCAATTGACCGTGCTTCACTTTTAGCTCGTGAAGACCGCAATAATGTTGTTCGTTTTGAAACACTGGAAAATCAAACAGTCGAAATTTCATCGAATTCACCTGAGATCGGTAAAGTTGAAGAGCAGATTCAAGTGGAAAGTTTGGAAGGTGAAACATTAAAGATTTCATTCAGTGCGAAATATATGATGGAAGCCTTAAAAGCGATTGATGGACAAGATGTAGTAATTGAATTTACAGGTGCAATGCGCCCGTTCATCTTACGTTCTGTTGCAGATGATGCAATTTTGCAATTGATTTTACCGGTACGTACTTACTAAAATTCAATAAAATTTTAAAAGGAATGGTCTTAACTTGTTATTGAGACCGTTCCTTTTTTACTTATGGACGATTTTTAGGTATGATAGAATGATAAGACTTTATTTAAGTGGAGGATGACTTACGTTGAATGAATTAGTAATTGATACAGAATATATAACGCTTGGTCAAGCGCTGAAAATGACAGATGCAATTAGCTCTGGCGGTATGGCAAAGTGGTTTTTAAGTGAACATGAAGTGTTTGTAAATGGAGAAGTGGAAGATCGTCGCGGGAAAAAACTGCGTCATGGAGATGTAATTAATATTCCTGGTGTAGGACGCTACAAAATTGTCGATGCATTTATTCAAAACGGAGAAAATTAATACATGAACATCGAGCGCTTGCAGCTAACAAATTATCGTAACTATGAATCGTTAACACTGGATTTTTCAGATAAAATTAATGTTTTTATTGGGGAAAATGCTCAAGGAAAAACAAATGTAATGGAATCAATCTATGTACTAGCGATGGCCAAATCTCATCGTACCGCGAACGATAAAGAATTAATACGTTGGGATGCGGATTATGGTAAAATAGAAGGTGTGGTAAATAAGCGTTACGGTGGCGTTCCTATCGAATTAACGATTTCAAAAAAAGGCAAAAAGGGCAAAATCAATCATCTTGAACAGACGAAGCTAAGCAATTATATCGGACAGATGAATGTAGTAATGTTTGCACCGGAAGATTTGAATATCGTAAAGGGCAGCCCCCAAATTCGCCGAAGATTCATCGATATGGAAATCGGACAAATTTCCCCTGTTTACTTACATGATTTACTAACATTCCAAAAGATTTTGAAACAACGTAATCATTTATTAAAAAAGAATGCGGGAAAACAATCACTCGCATCTGATGTGATGTTTGAAATTTATACAGAACAATATGTGCAGGCGGCAATTCAAATTATCCGTAAAAGATTTCAGTTTATCGAGCTTTTACAAGATTGGGCCGAACCGATTCACTTTGGCATTTCGCGAGGCTTAGAAAAGCTTGTCATAAAATACCGTCCTGTAACGGGGATGGAAGCAAGCTGGACTGCCGAAGAAATGGCGGATTACTTAACAAAGAAACTAGAAGAAGTGAAGCAGCGTGAAATTGAGAGAGGCGTAACACTTATCGGGCCTCATCGGGACGATCTACAGTTTTTTGTCAATGATTATGATGTTCAAGTATACGGCTCACAAGGGCAGCAACGCACAACGGCATTATCTTTGAAACTTGCCGAAATTGAACTTATCAAACAGGAAACAAAGGAAACTCCGATTCTTTTATTGGATGATGTTTTATCTGAATTGGACGATTACCGCCAATCACATTTATTAAATACAATTCAAGGTGAAGTCCAGACATTCGTTACAACAACGAGTGTAGAAGGTATTCACCATGACACAATACAGCACGCAAAATTGTTCCATGTCACACAAGGAACAATTGAGCAACCATAAGTGCATTGAAATACGTAATAAAGAAGCATACTGATAGTTATGAAAGAGTAGGTGAACAATAGTGGCTTTAGAAGATAATAAAGTCCAGCAATCTTATGATGCGGATCAAATACAAGTATTAGAAGGATTAGAGGCTGTTCGAAAACGTCCTGGTATGTATATTGGTTCAACGAGTTCAAAAGGATTGCACCATTTAGTTTGGGAAATTGTTGATAATAGTATTGATGAAGCGTTAGCAGGTTATTGTACAGGAATCACAGTAACAATTGAACAAGACAATTGGATTCGCGTAGAAGATAACGGTCGTGGTATTCCCGTAGATATTCAAGAAAAAATGGGTATGCCTGCTGTTGAAGTAATTATGACAGTACTTCACGCCGGCGGTAAATTCGGCGGCGGAGGCTATAAAGTATCAGGTGGTCTTCACGGTGTTGGTGCTTCCGTAGTAAACGCATTATCAAGTCAGACAATTGTTCAAGTACACCGCGATGGTAAAATCCATGAAATTATTTTTGAGCGCGGTCAAACGGTTCAAAAGTTAACAGTGGTTGGTGAAACAGACCATACAGGTACAACAACTCGATTTAAAGCTGACAGCGAAATCTTTAAAGAAACAACAGTTTATGAATACGATATTTTAGCGACACGTATCCGAGAATTGGCCTATTTAAATCGTGGCATCAGCCTTACGATTGCAGATGAACGTACAGGACAGGAACGTTCTGAAACATTCCACTTTGAAGGTGGTATTCGTGAATATGTTGAGCATATAAACGAAAATAAAGAACCTATTCATGTACCGATTGATGTGTTAGGCGAAAAAGAAGGCATTACAGTTGAAATTGCTATGCAGTATAATGCAGGCTTCAGCTCAAATATTATGTCCTTTGCAAACAACATCAACACGTATGAAGGTGGTACGCACGAATCAGGCTTTAAAACTGCCTTAACACGTGTTATTAACGACTATGCCCGCAAAGCAAACCTGATTAAAGAATCGGATGCCAACCTTACAGGCGAAGATGTTCGTGAAGGTTTAACGGCAATCGTATCAATAAAACACCCGGAACCTCAATTTGAGGGTCAAACAAAAACAAAACTTGGAAACTCTGAAGTAAGTCAGATTACAAATGCTTTATTCTCTGACGGATTTGAACGTTTCCTGCTTGAAAATCCATCTGTTGCACGTCAAGTTATCGAAAAAGGTACAATGGCGGCTCGTGCGCGTGTAGCGGCGAAAAAGGCACGCGAATTTACACGTCGTAAATCTGCATTGGAAGTTTCAAGTTTACCAGGTAAATTAGCAGACTGTTCTTCGACAAACCCTGCTGAATCTGAAATCTATATCGTAGAGGGTGACTCTGCCGGCGGATCTGCTAAATCAGGCCGTGACCGTCATTTCCAGGCGATTTTACCACTGCGCGGAAAAATCCTTAACGTTGAGAAAGCGCGCTTGGACCGTATTTTATCTAATGCCGAAATTCGTGCGATGATTACAGCATTCGGTACTGGTATTGGAGAAGAGTTTAATTTAGAAAAAGCACGATATCACAAAATCGTAATTATGACGGATGCCGATGTCGATGGTGCACATATTCGTGTATTATTGCTGACGTTCTTCTTCCGTTTCATGCGTCCACTGATTGAAGCGGGTTATGTATATGCTGCAAAACCACCGCTTTATCAGGTGAAACAAGGGAAACATGTTGAATACTGCTACTCAGATCAGGAGTTAGAAGATATTTTAAGCCGTCTGCCGAAGTTACCAAAGCCTAATGTACAGCGTTATAAAGGTTTAGGGGAAATGAATGCAGCACAATTATGGGATACAACAATGGATCCAGAGCACCGTACTTTAATTCGAGTAGAATTGGATGATGCAATTGAAGCGGATAAAATTTTCGATCACTTAATGGGTGATGAAGTTGCACCTCGTCGTGATTTTATCGAAGAAAATGCAGTATACGTGCAAGACTTGGATATTTAACATCCTTTAGCGGGTTTTAAACACCCGCTAAAGGATGCAATTATGCTTGGACATAATTGATTAGTTAGTGCAATTGGAAGGAGGTCCTTATTTTGTCTGACATTCAGCATGGACATATTGAATCTAGAAATATTACAACAGAAATAAAATCATCTTTCCTAAGCTATGCGATGAGCGTTATCGTTTCGCGTGCTTTACCAGACGTGCGTGATGGACTTAAACCAGTACATCGACGTATTTTATTTGGTATGCAGGAGCTAGGAAATACATCAGATAAACCATATAAAAAGAGTGCCCGTATCGTTGGGGACGTAATGGGTAAATTCCACCCTCACGGTGACTCATCGATTTATGATGCAATGGTACGTATGGCGCAAGATTTCAGCTACCGCTATATGTTAGTAGACGGCCATGGTAACTTTGGTTCAGTTGATGGCGACGGTGCTGCAGCAATGCGTTATACAGAATCACGTATGTCAAAAATCGCGATGGAAATGTTGCGCGATATTAACAAAGATACGATTGATTATGGACCGAACTATGATGGCAGTGAAAATGAACCTTTAGTATTACCGGCGCGCTATCCGAATTTATTAGTAAATGGTGCTTCTGGTATCGCAGTAGGTATGGCTACAAATATTCCGCCACACCATCTTGGAGAAACGATTGACGGTGTATTAGCAGTAGCAGATAACCCAGGCATTACGACAGAAGAGCTAATGGAAATCATTCCAGGTCCTGACTTCCCTACAGGAGGGATTATTCTAGGGCGCAGCGGTATTCGCCGTGCATATGAATCGGGCCGTGGTTCACTGACAATTCGGGCTAAAGTAGAAATTGAACAAGCTTCAAATGGCAAAGAGACAATTTTGGTGCACGAATTACCATACCAAGTTAACAAAGCAAAACTAATTGAAAAAATTGCCGAGTTGGTACGCGACAAAAAAATTGATGGCATTACAAATTTACGTGATGAATCAGACCGTAATGGTATGCGTATCGTTATAGAAGTGCGCCGTGATGCAAATGCGAATGTCGTTTTGAACAATTTGTTTAAGCAAACAGCAATGCAATCAAGCTTTGGTGTAAATATGCTTGCGCTAGTTGATGGACAGCCAAAAGTATTAAGTCTAAAAGAAGTGCTTTATCATTACTTAGAACACCAGAAAGTAGTTATTAAACGTCGTACTGCATTCGAGCTTCGAAAAGCAGAGGAACGTGCACATATTTTAGAGGGTTTACGTATTGCGCTTGATCATATTGATGAAATTATTTCTATTATCCGAGCTTCTCGCAGCGGTGAAGAAGCAAGACCTCAATTAATGGAGCGCTTTAATTTATCTGAACGCCAGGCACAAGCAATTTTAGATATGCGTCTTGTGCGTTTAAGCGGATTGGAACGCGAAAAAATTGAGGCTGAGTATCAGGAACTTTTAAAGTTAATCGATGAATTAAAAGCGATTTTAGCTGATGAAGCGAAAGTGGTTGAAATTATCCGTACAGAAATGACGGATATTAAAGAGCGTTACAGTGATGACCGTCGTACAGAAATTACAGCTGGCGGCTTAGAAATGATCGAAGACGAAGATTTAATTCCTCGTGAAAACTCGGTACTTACATTAACACATAACGGTTACATTAAACGTTTAGCTGCGAACACATATCGCTCGCAAAAACGCGGTGGCCGTGGTGTACAAGGTATGGGAACGAATGAAGATGACTTCGTAGAACATTTATTATTCACTTCTACACACGATACAATTCTTTTCTTTACTTCAAAAGGGAAAGTATTCCGTGCAAAAGGATATGAAATTCCGGAGTTCGGTCGCCAAGCGAAAGGACTGCCAATTGTTAACTTGCTTAATATTGATAAAGGTGAGCATGTTACTGCGATGATTCGCGTAACCGAGTTTAAAGAAGATGCTTACTTTATCTTTACTACAAAAACAGGGGTAACGAAACGTACACCTGTTGATCAGTTTGCAAATATCCGTACAAATGGTTTAATCGCCATTACATTACGTGAAGATGATGACTTAATTTCTGTTCACTTAACGGATGGCACGAAGGAAATTATTATCGGTACAAGCGATGGTATGTTAGTACGATTTAAAGAGGACGATATTCGTTCGATGGGTCGTTCAGCTGCCGGGGTACGCGGTATTAAACTTCGTGAAGGTGACTTTGTAGTAGGAATGGAGATTCTTGAGCCAGGTCAGGAAATTTTAGTTGTCACTGAAAATGGTTACGGTAAACGTACACCTGAATCTGAATACCGTTTACAAAGCCGTGGCGGTTTAGGTCTTAAAACCATGCAAATTACTGATAAGAACGGTAAAATGTGCGCGGTAAAGGCTGTGGATGGATCAGAAGACATTATGTTAATCACGATTAATGGTATGTTAATTCGTATGGACGTAAATGATATATCTGTAATTGGCCGTAGTACACAGGGGGTTCGTTTAATCAGACTTGCTGAAGGCGAATATGTAGCAACTGTTGCGCGGGTGAAAAAAGAAGATGATGCTCCGGATGATGAAGAAGAGATTGATTCTGAAACTGAAGAAGAGTCAAATTCAGTTATAGAAGAGTAATTTAAAAAGTAATCTAGTTAGTTTAGACTATCTAGATTACTTTTTTTGGTTGTAATTTAGTTTCCATTCGTTATAATTAACGTTAATATGAAAAAATTAGTAGTTATTTAGAAAGAATAAATCATTTAATGAGAATTTATCCTTACTTAATAACCGATAACGAGCTTAAGGGGTTGTGAAATTGGAAGCAATATTGATAAGAGTTGAGGAATTGCGATTAGGTAAAGTAATTGCTGAAGATATTTTTGCCAATACACAATATCCGATTATCTATAAAAATACAAAAGTAAAACCAGAGCATTTACGCGTATTTGAATTATTTAATTTAAAAACAGTATTAGTACATAATGAAATCGAAGTTAAAGAAACGGAGATAATCGAAGAAAAGTTAGATAATCCTCCAGTAGTGTTACCGTTGCAGCAATCCACAAGTTTCGAAAAGTCTTACCTTGGTGGGATAGGACAATTGAAAAAGGAATTTTCAAATTGGGAAGCTGGCGGAAGAGTAGACCTGGCAAAAGTAAGAAATATAATGATTCCGTTAATGGATAAAGTTTTAGAAAATCGCTCTTATATATTTGATCTGAACAGTTATTCGAATGCAAAGGATTATTTATACCATCATTGTATTGCTACAGGTTTAATAGCTGCGGTCATTGCGAAGAAAATGGGATATGAGCGAGGGGATACGATTCAGCTGGCTATCGCCGGAATGTTGGCGGATAGTGGAATGTCGAGAATTCCTTCACGTATACGGGATAAGAAAAGCGTTTTAACAGAATCCGAATTTGGGGAAGTAAGAAAACATCCTTACTATAGTTATTTACTAATTAAAAACGTAACGGCTATAAAGGATATTATGAAAGTAGCTGTTTATCAGCACCATGAACGTTTGGATGGCAGCGGCTATCCAAAAGGTGATCGTAGCGGATCTATTTCAATCTTTGCCCAAATTATTGCGGTAGCAGATGTATTCCATGCGATGACCAGTGAACGTATGTATCGTTCGAAACAATCTCCATTCAAAGTAATCGAGATGATTAAGGAAGAGGAGTTTGGAAAATTTGATATTAAAGTTGTTCAGGCTTTAATGAATATTGTCGTTGATTTGCCAATAGGAACGAAAATCGAATTATCGAATTTAGAGCTGGGTGAAGTAATGTTCATCAATAAATATTCACCTACACGTCCACTTGTAAAATTAACACGTACAGGAGAAATTGTAGATCTTTCTTCTAATAGAAGCTTTTATATTTCGCGTGTCATTACCCAAGGATAAAAATCGAACTAATTACTCGTTAGGGGGTTGTTTCTTTATTTAAAGAAGCAGCCCCTTTTAATATTAGTTTTACCTGTATAAACTAACTCAAAATAAAAATAGAAAATCATTCTATAAAGTATTGACGGTTCAGAAATCAAATGTTATTATATTTAAAGTCCTTACAAGATAACATCTTTTGAAAGATAAATATTGAAAAAGTGTTGACTTAAGTTAAGGGATGCTGTAATATAGTAAAAGTTGTCGCATGAAAGAGAAATGCTTCAACAGCAAAAAACTTTTCATTAAAAGTGTTGACAAATAACACGAAATAATGATAAGATATAAAAGTTGTCACCGAGACAACGCAATGAACCTTGAAAACTGAACAAGCAACGTTAATGAAACAAGCTTCTTAAATGAAGCAAACAATAGATTTTAACTTCTAACGAAGTTGGATCGCTAGCAAAGCAAATGAGCTTTCAAACTACTTTTATGGAGAGTTTGATCCTGGCTCAGGACGAACGCTGGCGGCGTGCCTAATACATGCAAGTCGAGCGGAAATTTTATTGGTGCTTGCACCTT